>CANPMT010000007.1 GCA_947575235.1 uncultured Porphyromonadaceae bacterium | reverse complement strand
TCCCCATCGACAACTATGAGCTCACCCAGGCCATGATGCAGATTATCCGCAACGGTGGTCTCGGCAACGGCGGCACCAACTTCGATGCCAAGACACGCCGTAATTCAACCGACCTTGAGGATATCTTCATCGCCCACATCGCCGGTATGGATGCCATGGCACGCGCCCTTCTCAGCGCAGCCGACGTGCTCGAGAAGTCGCCTTACAAGAAGATGCTCGCCGACCGCTACGCATCGTTCGATGGCGGCAAGGGTAAGGAATTCGAGGAGGGTAAACTCACCCTCGAACAGCTCGCCGAGATCGGCCGCCAGGTGAACGAGCCGGCTCAGACCTCAGGCAAGCAGGAACTCTACGAGGCCATCATCAACATGTATGCTTAAATCACGGTAATACACTTTATTTAAAACGGGCACCCGAAATCACTTCGGATGCCCGTTTTTTCAAACCTAATTATTTCAAATGCAAAGCAGGCTCTTCTACCAATCATCTGGCCTGCAAATCTAACCTAATTACTATAAAATTGCAAGTTATAACTATTTATTTCCAAAAGTATGTGTTCTCATTTCTTGAAGAGATGCGGCAGGAACTGACGCAGACAACGGCGCCAGGTGAGCCACTCATGATGTGTGCCGGGAGATATGTAATAGTCTACCTCTACACCTAACTTACGCAATTCCTCCACCATGGAGCCGGTGCCGAAATTCTCCTCGCTGCCACACCCCATGAAGAAGTAATCTACACTTTTGTTGAACCTCTCGGAATCTGCAAACACCCCATTGAAGCACTCGTTCACATCTACATCGAACAGTGCCCCGCTGAAGGTGCCCAGTGCCCCGAACTTATCTAAGTTCGGCAATACAATATTGAAGGTCTGATACCCTCCCCATGACAGTCCTGCCATGGCGCGGTGCTTGCGGTCAGTCTTGGTGCGGAATGTTCGGTCAATCATCGGGATGAGGTCTTTGAGTATTACATCGTAGAATGTTGCCCCGTATCGCGCACGCTCCGCTCTGACATCTCCTCCCGGAGTGGAGATGAAAGGGGCTTCCACATCTCCGCTCTCCATCACCACTATCATAGGCTCGCATTCGCCCGTGGCGATGAGATTGTCAAGGATATGCTGCATATACCCCTGGTTACTCCAGCAAGTCTCATTCTCACCCATCCCATGTTGTAGATAAAGCACCGGATAACGCTTGTTTCTCTTCACCTCATATTCAGCCGGAGTGTAGACCATAGCCCTGCGGTGCTCCCCCTGTGAGGCTGCATAATAACTGCAGCTACGCACCTGACCTTTGGCGACATCTCTCTGCGGACGGTAATAATCACCCTCGGAACCCTCAGGAATCTCTATTCCACCCGATGCCCGGCAACATCCGAAATATGAATATGAAGCGGGATCTGTCACCTGCACGCCATCCACATCCATGAAGTAGTAATGGAATCCTGCCACCAATGGGTCGGTCTTGCCTCTCCACACTCCGTGCTCATCGCGGGTCATAGGATATTTGGTGCCGCATATATCCACCTTCACATCTGTGGCGTCGGGAGCATACATACGGAAGTAGCCTCTACCCTCTGCATCCACCCGGGGATAATCATGTCCGGGTATGTTACCCTCTGCAGCTTTAGTAATTGCCATGACATCTTCAGCAGCCTCACAGTGGAGTTCCCACCAGTCAAGATTGAAGAGCTTGACACCTTTCCTACCTGAGAATACGAGGTATAGGTCGTGTATACCCTCCACTTGTTTCACATCTGGCGAGGAGATGGTGACCCACCTCTCCCATCCTCCTGTGCCGGGTATGTCAAGAGCTGCTATTCTCTCCCCGCCTATGCTGTCAATATGCAATTCCACACGTCCGCCACGCAATGCGGATGCAGCCGAGGCCGAAAGTCTGTTTACCTTCACACCCTTTCCGAAGTCTACATTACGTAGTTTTATGTAATCTCCGTCATGTATCTCTGAGATGTAGATTCCGCCATTGGCTGTAGGTTCTGACTTCACACCCTTCGAAAAAGCCATTGTCTCTGCCTCCACCCGACGGTAAGGATTGAACGTGGATATCGGCTCCACCCCCTCGGATGTGGAGATAATCGTGGGGAAACTGCCATCGGGATTATACTTGAACTCCTCTACGGCACAGCTTCTGCCGAAACCTCCTCCACCGGGAAGATTACCTGTGTGATAGAAGAAGTAAGACCGACCTTTGTAATCCGCTACTCCGCAATGGTTGGTGAATGAGCCGGTGTCATGCAGAGGCATGATTATACCTTTATATTTCCATGGACCCAGGGGGGCGTCACTCTCAGTATAGGAGATATGTTCAGGCACACCACCCGCGGCATAAAGCAACCGGTATTTCCCATCCCGCTTTGAAATCCATGGGCCTTCGGTGTAGCAGTCCTTGTATTTCTTTTTGGGGTCTAAGTTTTTAGGGTCGGGAGCTCCGAAACCCTCGCCGGTCATCTCTATAAGAAAGGCATCACCCTTCAACGACACCATATCCTCATTCAGCAATGCACAATAAAGACGTGGATTACCCCAATAGAGATAAGCCTGTCCATCATCATCTATGAATACGGTAGGGTCTATGTTATCCCAACTGCCATTGTCAAACAGAGGTTTGCCGATAGCATCCCTGAACGGACCTGTCGGCGAGTCGCTGACTGCCACACCTATAGCCATTCCGTTGGTGAGTCTGGAGTGGGCGCATATATACCAGTAGAACTTGCCATTCCGCTCTATGCATTGGGCTGCCCAGGCACGGTCGTCGGCCCATTCAAAATCCTCCAGGGCAAGCGGGGAGCCATGGTCAGTCCAGTTTGCCATATCCTCTGTGGAGTAGACACGCCAGTCCTGCATCCAGAAGAAATCGGCGTTATCCTCGTCATGTCCTGTGTAAAGATACATCCGGTCGCCATGCACCATTGGGGCAGGGTCGGTGGTAAACCATGTCTGGACCACAGGATTATCGGCTCCTGCCGGTAATATTCCGGCAAGGACCAGACTGCCTAACATTGGCAGCCGCATAAGTTTTGTATGTTTCATGCGCTGATTTATGTTGTTATTCTTATATTGTCAAGATAGTTTCATGATTGCTCTTTGTCAGTTAGTTACTTGTTGAAAATTTGTCAGTTACTTGTTGAAACCATGAGGGGCATTTCCATGTATCCCCAAGTTCAGCCGGAATTCCTTCATATCCTGAAGATTATGCACCGGAGGCTCCACATCGTAAGGTATAGGCTGACAGGAGAATTGCTGGAAATAAAGCAGACAGGCATCTTTCCACCACACGGCATCTCTGGCCTGAATCTTGAGCTTATCCTGGATGGCGGCAAATCTATCCGCATCAACATAGGGCTCCATACGGTCCCATATCTTCTGGAATCTTCTCACCTCCTGCACACCGGCATCATATCTATGGCAGAGTTCATTCCATAAACTCCTGCCATTCCTCATTTTATGATTCCATCCCACATGATGAAACCATAACAGGTATTCCTCAGGACATCTGTTTATGTCATCGAAAAGTGCTGCCAAGTTCTCAGGATATTGTGACACGGCATCAGAACCGGTAGAACTACGGTCAAATCCCAATCCTTCACTGTCTGCTTTGTGATAATGCGTGGCTGTCCAGTCAACACGAAGTTCCGGATCAAAAAACCATGGCTGGGGACCGTAATGATGGTCTTTGGCGAATATATGATGCAGACCTAAAGGCATCATATAATTCACCACCGCCTCACGGCTCTGCATCATCATCTCTTTCATCGGATCAACGAAAGCTGTATCGGGTGTGAATGTCTGGCTTAACCATTCATCCGCAATCTCTTCCGCACTCAGCTCCGGATTCCAGGCAAGTCTGCCGAAAGCATACCAGTTGGCCTGTGCCATATCATAACCACACCAGTTGCTGTCGTTGCCGATATTGGCTACCCCTGCCACAGATGTGATGGAGGATGGGGAGACATATTCAAAAAATTCCTTCCACATCGGGGCAAGATAAGCAAGATGATTGGCATGGCCAAGATATTCCTGGGTTATCTGGAACTCTACCATAAGTTTTGTGGCTGACATACTCCCGAAGAGGGGTGTGTAGGGTTCTCGTGGCTGGAAATCTATCGGGCCGTTCTTCACCTGCACAATCACGTTGTCGCGGAATTTTCCGTCAAGTGGCTTGAACTCTGAATATGCCTGTTTTGCCCTGTCGGGCTCCTCGGGATGATACACAAATGCCCTCCACATCACAATTCCTCCATATGGTTTGAGAACATCGGCGAGCATGTTGGCACCCTCGGCATGGCTGCGTCCGTAGTCAAGCGGACCGGCGGTGCCTTCGGAATTGGCTTTCACCAAGAAACCTCCGAAATCAGGGATAAGCGAATAAATCTCCTTAGCTTTGTCGCGCCACCATCTCTTGACATCCTGATCAAACGGGTCGGATGTCGGCAGTCCCCCTAATCTCTTCGGCGAACCAAAATTAATTGACAAATAAACCCTTATACCGTAGGGACGGAACACATCAGCCAATACTTTTGTCTTGCGCAGATATTCCGTAGAGAGAGCCTCTGCCTTGGCATTGACATTGTTGAGGACAGTGCCGTTTATACCTATAGAGGCGTTGGCACGGGCATATCCGGCATATCTCGATGATATGGTCGCGGGCAACGAATCCCATTCCCAAAGGGAGTTTCCGGCATAGCCTCGCTCTACAGTGCCATCGGGATTATCCCAATGATTCAATATCCGGCGGCTGTACGTGGGATTCTCAACAATAGTCCCGCTCTCTGTCGGCTGCTCCCTCAGAAGATGATAAACACCGTAAAGCAACCCTATGTCAGTAGGTGATGATATCCTGACCCCTTTATCATCTATATCTATACTGAACCCCTCTCTACGGAGTCGGCCCACTTTCTCATGAAGTAATGTGACCGGCACTCCTTTCCAATAACGGCGCACCTCATCTTTTGCAATGTCAAGTGTGGGGGTGGATTTCATGGCGGCAGTCACCTCTGCTCCGGAGCCCGGAGGCATGCGCAGCCACAACGATGACCCGTCTTCTGCCATCATTGTCGGCGCACCTATGCCGATCAGGAGCATCGTCATGGCTCCCAACATGTTTTTAACAAGATATTTCATTATTGATTTTTTCATGATGATGTTAATTTTCTTTTCAGTCTTATCGGAATCCCGCTGCAAAGATAACTATCAACAATGGTTATAACACAATATATTCAAGCCAAATAGCCACTTTGTAACATCTGAATAATCATTTGTAACATATCAAAATCGGATTCAAGTGCAAAGGGGGTAATTTTGCAAAAAAATCAAACCTGACCATGAATATTAATTTTTTACGGCTTGGTATGGCAGCCGCAATAGCCACCACCCTCCTCTCTCCGATACATGTTGACGCTGCTGTGAAATTGCCCCCGTTTGTAAGCGACCGTATGGTGCTTCAGCGTGATACGGAACTTAAACTGTGGGGTGAGGCTGACCCCGGGGAGATAATATCCGTGAAATTCCGCGACGGTCTGTATGAGACAGTCACAGGTGACGACGGGCGTTGGAATGTGACTCTCCCTCCACAGAGCTACGGTGGTCCGTTTATTCTTACAGTTAACGACAAGGTAATACGTGATGTCCTGGTGGGTGATGTCTGGCTCTGTTCGGGGCAGTCCAATCAGGAGACCCCGATCGCACGGCTCGTTGAGAAATTTCCGGAGATTGAGGTATCAAACAATCACATGATACGCCATTTCAAGGTGCCTACCCAGAAATCGCCGGAGGGTGTCAGGGAGAGTATTCCTGAAGGGGCCACATGGCATTCTGCCACAGCCTCTGAGGTGCTCAACTGGACAGCCCTGGCTTATTTCTTTGCCAATGAGGCATACGACGCTTATAAGGTGCCTGTCGGGATGCTGGTGTCAAGTCTCGGTGGCTCTGCCATAGAGGGATGGATAAGCCAGGAGCATCTGAAGGAATTTCCCGGTTTCATCGCTGACCGGGCTGCATTGGACAGTCTGCATATCGTATCAGCCGACCGTGGAGCCGGGAAATGGCATCTCCCCGCCATTGATGACTCCAATTGGCCTGTGATGGAGATGCCCGGGACTTGGAGGGAAAATGGCCTTGACGTGAAGGGGACCGTATGGATGCGTAAGAATGTTACGGTCTCTGACAAAATGGCGGGGCGTACAGCCACATTATATATGGGAACGCTTGTTGATGCCGATGAGGTGTTTGTAAACGGCATATCTGTGGGTTCCACAGCATATCAGTATCCTCCTCGCAAATACACCATCCCTGCGGGTGTGCTGCGTAAAGGTGAGAATGTCGTTGCAGTGCGCCTCACCGCAAATTATGGCAACGGTGAGTTTGTCAAGGATAAGAGATATGCCATCGTCGGCATACAAGGTGAGGAGATACCTCTCTCAGGTGAATGGAGATATAATGTCGGAAAGGATTCTGAGTTGGAGAGTGCCATGCGTGAGCGCCTCGCCGACCTTGATAAGAAGGGATCGGGACTTTACAACGGTATGATATATCCCCTCCGCGACTATAAGGTAAAGGGTGTGATTTGGTATCAAGGTGAATCCAATGCGAGCTATCCCACATCTTATAAGTCACACCTCACCTCTCTCATCAGAAACTGGCGCGAGCTCTCAGGTCGCCCCGACCTTCCTTTCCTGATGGTGCAGCTCCCCAACTTCATGCAGAAGCAAGACCGCCCCTCCGATAGCGGCTGGGCCCGTATCCGCGAGGCGCAGTTCCTGACATCAAAAGAGATTCCCAACACAGCTCTGGCCGTGACATACGACTCCGGGGAATGGAACGACATTCATCCGCTCGACAAGAAAACTGTGGCTCACCGTCTTATGCTCGGTGCCCGTAAACTGATATTCGGCGAGAAAATCCAGGCCTCCGGTCCGGTGTATGAGAGCATGACTGTGAAAAATGGGAAGGTCTTCGTCAGATTCTCACAAACCGGAAAAGGACTTTCTTCCGGCGGAGAGAAGTTGCGCCACTTCGCCATTGCCGGTGCCGACGGAAAGTTTGTATGGGCTGATGCCGTCATCAAAGGCGATATGGTAGTGGTGAGTTCTCCGCAGGTGCCGGAGCCTGTGGCTGTGCGTTACGCCTGGAGCGACAACCCCGAAGATGCCAATCTCCGCAACCGCGATGGCCTGCTTGCCTCACCTTTCCGCACTGACGACTGGTGAATTTTTATCAAACTATGTTAATTTAACTGAATCTATTTTCTATTATATATCAATCACTTGCAAAACCATGTAACATTTGCAAAGGGATTTGTAACGTGATGTAACATACGAATAGGTTATTGTAACACCATAAATTTGACGTTGCTCTGCCCCGAAGTAATTTTGCGGCGTGATTAATCCACACTATCAACGTATGACGAAACTTAACCACATATTCTGTACCATCGGAATCTCAGTCCTCTCCCTCGGATGTCTGGACTCCTTTGCCGAAGACCTCGGCAACGGCACTTTCAGCAATCCGGTTATCTGGGCTGACCTCCCTGACCCTGACGTAATCCGCGTCGGCGACACATACTATATGGTAAGCACAACCATGCACCTGATGCCTGGCGCTCCGGTGATGAAATCGAAAGATCTAGTCAACTGGGAACATGCCAGCTACATCTTCAACACCCTCGACGACAACGGTCGCTACAACCTTTATGACGGTACTGTGTATGGCAAAGGACAATGGGCTACATCTCTCAAATATCACAAAGGTAAATTCTATGCCCTCTTCTCCCCTAACGACGAACCCTACCGCTCATACATCTTCTCAACAAGGAATCCCTCGAAAGAGGGTAGCTGGGAACTGGTGTCTCGTCCTCCCCATTTCCACGACTGCTCTCTCTTCTTTGATGAAGATGACAGGGTCTACACTATTTCCGGCTCCGGCGACATTATCCTAACAGAGTTAAAGAATGACCTGAGCGATGTAAAAGAGGATGGCGTGCACATTCACCTCAATCTCAGGGATGAGGAGGAGACAAACCTCCTGGAGGGGAGCCGCATGGTGAAGCATGACGGAAAGTATTATCTGATGATAATCTCTTGGCCTCAGGGTAAACCCCGCCGTCAGCTATGCTACCGTGCCGACAAGATTACCGGCCCCTACGAGAAGCAGGTGGTGCTCGAAGATAATTTCGCCGGATTCGGATATGTCGGGCAAGGCACTATCGTCGATGATACACAAGGGAACTGGTGGGGTATGATTTTCCAGGACCGCGGAGCTGTGGGACGCGTGCTCACCCTATCTCCCGTGAACTGGGAAAATGGCTGGCCCATGATTGACCATGTGCCGGAGATCGCTGCCAAACCTGAAGGGACAACACTCAACCACTCTATAGTTACTTCTGACGATTTCAACGGTAAGAAACTGAAAAGCCAGTGGGAATGGAACCACAATCCTGAACTCGCAAGCATCTCGCTCACCGACCGCAAGGGTTGGCTCCGGCTATCCACTCCACGTAATTCAGTAAGCACTTTATATCACGCCCCGAACACTCTTACGCAGCGGATGGAGGGGCCCGTTTGTCAGGGATATGTGAAACTTGACATAAGCAACATGCTGCCGGGCGACAAGGCTGGACTCGCTGCCTTTAACGGCCACACGGGAGCCATAACTGTCAACTGCACTGAAAACGGTCATTTCCTCACAATGAACTCACAGGTGGTCAACCTGGAGAGAGAGGGGACAAGAATCAGCGGTGTTCACAACACGGAACTCGGATATACCGAGATTCCAGCCGACAAAACCGGCAGCGTATATCTTAAGGTTGACGCCGATTTCAACCTCGGCAAAGACATGGCCCGCTTCAGCTACAGTTATGACGGTGCGAACTGGACTCCTCTCGGACTACCCTTCCAGATGAAGTTTGACTACCGCAAACTGTTCATGGGAACTCGTCTGGCAATCTTCAACTACGCCACGGAAAAGGCGGGTGGATATATCGATTGCGACATCTTTGAATATGGTAAAAAGGATTGATAATATGGTTTTGACTCTCCGGGCCGGCAGGAGTTCGTGAGAACTCCTGCTATCCTTGGAAGTCAATAGCATGATCGTCCGAGATACCTTTTATTGTTGATCAAACTAACATAACGTATATGAATAAATTAGTTATACTCACATCTCTGATATCCCTCGGGAGTTGCGCCAACGCCGAAATCTCGGCAGCTGATTTGCAACCGGTTGCCGGCAGAGCCAACTTCTCGGAGTTCAATTACTCGGGCTCTGACAAGTTCTACCGCGACAACCAGCTATCTTCTGAATCGGAATTTTTCAATCCGATTCTCCCAGGTTGGTATTCCGACCCTGCCCTCTGCACAAATGGCGAAGGTGACTATTATCTCACCACCTCTACCTTCTCCTATTTCCCGGGTGTGCCCATATTCCATAGCCGCGACCTTATGAACTGGGAACAGATCGGACATGTACTTGACCGTCCTTCTCAGCTCCAGAATATGGAGGGGCAGAAAATCAGCGGCGGCATATTCGCTCCCGGTCTCTCCTATAATCCTGCAAACAAGACCTATTATATGATCACTACCAACGTCGGCGCGGGTAATTTCCTTGTGAAGACCCAGAATCCCGCCGGTGACTGGAGCGACCCCATAATGTTGCCCGAAGTGGCAGGAATCGACCCCTCCTTATTCTTCGACACCGACGGCAAGGCTTACATCCTAAACAATGATGATGCCCCTGGCAACAACCCCGAATATCCCGGCCACCGCACTGTCCGAATGATCGAATATGATGTCACGACTGACAAGTGTGTAGGTGAAAGAAGAATACTCATCGACAAGGGTTGTCGTCCTGAAGAGAAGCCTATCTGGTGTGAGGGGCCGCATATGTATAATATCAACGGAACTTATTACCTTATGACTGCCGAAGGTGGCACAGGCGACTGGCACAGTGAGGTAATCTACCGCTCTGATTCTCCATGGGGTCCTTTCAAAGCATATGAAGGGAATCCCATACTCACACAGCGCACTTTGGCTAAAGACCGCAAAGACCCCATCACCTGCGCCGGACATGCGGACCTTATCCAGGCCAAGGAGGGTGACTGGTGGGCGGTTTTCCTCGCCTGCCGCCCTATCGGAAATAAATTTGAGAACCTCGGACGCGAGACATATATCGTGCCTGTCACATGGACACCCGATGGATGGCCTGAGATTGTGAAGGAGGGAGCCCTTGTCCCTCGCATCGTGAAAAGGGAGGGGGTTACGAGAAATGTCACTACTTCAGGCAATTTCTCTGTCTACACTGCCTTCAACACTACAGAATTGGGAGATGAGTGGATGACACTCCGACACCCCGGAACCGACCTCTACTCCCTCACGGAACACCCCGGATGCCTCTCGCTCTGCTGCGCTCCAGTACACACAGGCGACAAGAGTTGTCCCGCCTTCGTCAGCCGCAGGGTGCAGCATCATGAATATGAAGCTGCCACCACAATGGCTTTTATTCCTCAGAATGAGAATGAATATGCCGGGATGGTGGTGTTCAAGGATGAGACTCACCAATATATGATATGCCGCAGTCTGGAGAATGGACGGCACACCGTCTGGGTGGGACAGGTATCCGACAACGGTATGGAGATGGTTGCATCTGCTGTAATACCGGCAGATGTAGCTACCTTAGGTTTGAGAATACGTTCCACAGGAGAGTGCATCGCCTTCGACTTTTCATGCGGCAACAATGGCGAATGGAGAAAGCTTGCCGGGAATCTTGACGCCTCCTATACCTCCACTGCAAATGCCGGTGGCTTTACAGGCACAAACATCGGGCTCTATGCTTCCTCAAAAAGATTCGATAGCGCCAATTCTAACCTTACCGCTAACCTTTCGAGATAAATAACCTTAATAATAACTTAAAATCTAACTCAAGAAATGGATTTATTCAGGCGCATTCTGATACCCGTGCTGATGGTTCTCCTCTCCTCCGTGAGCGGACTGGCAGCCATAGTGAAGGGTGTCGTTACCGATGAGACGGGTGAACCGATTATCGGTGCCACTGTCCGTTTGAAGTCTAACCTCTCCACAGGAACTTCAACCGACATTGATGGCAATTACGAGATTAACGTGCCCGATGCCAAATCGGCAGTCTTAGTTTTCTCTTACATCGGCATGATGCCTGTCGAGGAGACTGTGAACGGACGCACGCTTGTAAACGTGACTATGAAAGAGAATTCCGAGCAACTTGCAGAAGTCGTGGTCGTGGGCTACGGCCAGCAGAAGAAAGCCTCCGTTGTGGGCGCCATCACCCAGACCTCAGGCGAGACCCTGGCACGCGCAGGTGGTGTCTCCTCTGTGGGAGCAGCCCTCACCGGTAATCTTCCGGGTGTTGTGACAGAATCTTCTACCGGTATGCCGGGCGATGAGGATCCGAAGATTGTTATCCGTGGCACATCATCCTGGAACAGTTCCTCTCCTCTTGTCCTGGTGGATGGTATCGAACGCCCCATGAGCTCGGTCGACATCAGCTCCGTACAGTCAATCTCTGTGCTTAAAGATGCCTCTGCCACTGCCGTATATGGCGTGAAAGGTGCCAACGGTGTTGTGCTCATTACTACAAAACGTGGTCAGGAGGGACGCGCTCAGATTTCCGCCCAGATGAACATGACTATGAAAGTGGCCTCAAAGCTCCCTAAGAAATTGGGCTCGGCTGATGCCATCATGATCCGCAATCAGGCTATCGAACGCGAACTCGGCATTTCTCCCGACTCCTGGGCTGACATATATCCTGATGATGTGATTCAGAAATACCGCAACCCGGGTGACGAATGGGAACGATATGCCGACGTCGACTGGGAGAATGAACTCTTCAAACGCACTGCCATGAGCTATAACCCGGCTGTGAATATATCAGGCGGTACGAAGAGTGTGAAATATTTCGCATCTGTCGACTTCCTCTCTGAGGGCGACCTTTTCCGTGAATGGGATAACGGTCGTGGATACAAGGGAGGATACGGTTACAACCGTGTCAACGCACGCTCCAACCTTGACTTCCAGATTACCCGGACCACTCTCTTCAAGGTGAACCTATTCGGTATGCACGCTCAGAAGAAGAGTCCCTGGAACACCCCAGACACTGACTTCCAGGCCACACAGCTCTGGCAGGCTGCATATTCCGCTCCACCGGATGCCTTCCTTCCACGTTATTCCGACGGCACATGGGGATATTATCCAAAGGATTCTCAGGCCGCACCAAACTCAATCTCCAATCTCGCCACTCGTGGTATGGAGAAAACCACCACAACACGCATCAATACCGACTTCACAATTGAACAGGATTTAAGTTTCATAACATCCGGACTCAAGGTCTCCGCTCTTGTTTCATGGGACAACACTTTCATTGAGCGTCACCGTGGAATCAATGACGAGAATAACAACTACCAGATGAAATGGATCGACCCTCTCACCGGTGAGGTTACTATCGCCAGGCCGGATGATTCAAAAACCGGATTCGATTTCACGGAAGGCGTGCATTGGGCCACCAACGGCGGTGAGGTTGACAACTACGCCACCCAGCGCAACCTCTTCTATCAGGCACAGCTCTACTGGGCTAACAATTTCGCCGACAAACATGATGTGAGCGCTATGGGTGTGTTCAACCGCACTGAGAACACCTACGGAAATGACTTCACAAACTATCGTGAGGACTGGGCTTTCCGTCTTACATATAATTTCGACGACCGTTATTTTGCTGAATACAACGGTGCCTACAACGGTTCTGAACGTTTCGGTGTGAAGCATCGCTTCGCATTCTTCAACTCCGGTGCGGTGGGATGGATGATATCTAATGAGAAATTCATGTCATGGGCACGCCCGGCATTGAGCAGCCTCAAGATCCGCTATTCTTACGGTGAGGTCGGCGACGACTACGTCCCGGCCAGATGGCTATACGCCGACCAGCTCGGCTATGGCGGACAATCGTTCCATGGATTGGGCAACAATATCCTCAGTCCATATATCTGGTATTTTGAGAAAGCGATGGGGAATCCTGATGTGCATTGGGAGAAGGCCATAAAGCAGAATCTCGGTATTGATTACTCATTCTTCAATGGTGAGATCGGAGGTAACTTCGAGTTCTTCTCTGAGAAACGTAATGACATCCTCGTCACCGGCTCCGACCGTGCAGTACCCTCCTATCTCGGCGGCAGCGCACCCACAGCCAACCTCGGACGTGTGAAGTCAACCGGCTTTGAATTGGAGCTGCGTCTCAACCACCGTTTCGGCGACTGGTATGTATGGGGCAACTTCGCAATGACCCATGCCAAGAACAAGATTCTGCACTACGATGACCCTGCTCTCTCTCCCGACTATCAGAAAAAGACAGGATTCGCAATCGGACAGGACCATTCGTACTACAGCGCCGGCATAGCCCAGACCTGGGACCAGGTAATCGGCATGACCAACCATAACACCAACGACAATCAGAAACTCCCCGGACAGTTTATAATAGCTGACTATAATGCCGACGGTGTGATTGACACCAACGACTCCGCGCCATATAGTTTCACCGGAAGTCCTGAGAATACGTATAATGCCACCGTAGGTTTCGAGTGGAAGGGTTTCAGCGCATTCGTACAGTTCTATGGCGTGACAAATGTGAGCCGTTATGTGGGATTCACCTCTCTTGCAAATCACCTCAATACGGTGTATGAGGAGGGTTCCTATTGGTCGGCGGCTAATCCTGACGGCAATCCCATGCCCCGCTGGAGCTCCACTCCGAGCTATTACGAGGGTACCCGCTATCACTATGACGGCTCTTACGTTCGTCTGAAGAATGCCGAGATTGCCTACACATGGACATCGGGCTGGGTGAAGAAGATTGGTCTCAATTCCTTGAAGCTTTATCTCAACGGCAACAACCTCTGGGTATGGAGCCGTATGCCGGATGACCGTGAGTCGAACTTCGCCGGTACCGGTCTGGCCACCCAGGGTGCTTATCCTACTGTGCGCCGTTTCAACCTCGGTCTTAAGTTTGAACTTTAAAAGGGAAATATCAAAATGAAGAATCTTAACAAATATATATTGATGGCCTTCGCAGCTGCCACTCTCTCACTCGGTAGCTGCTCTGACTATCTTGACAAGTCAGAGGAGTCTGACATTTCAGCTGTCGACCCCTACAAGAACTTCACCAACTTCCAGGGTTTCGTAGAGGAGCTTTATGACAATATACCCAACTTCGCGAAGGGTTATTGGAGCAACTCCTTCAACTGGGGTGACGACGAGGTGATCAGCGCCGATGTAAACTACCATATGGTATATAAGGTTGACAACGGTGATTTCTGGGGATGGCAAAGCGAGCATGACGGCTGGGGCACCGGCTGGCTTGACCGTGCAGCGTTCAGTGCCGAACGCAATGGCACGGCTGCTGACGCGATACGATTCAACAAAGGGCTCTGGCCATGCGCATGGTGGGGTATCCGCAAATGCAACCTCGGTCTGCAGAATCTTGACCTGCTCACCGATGCCACCGCCGACCAGAAGAAAGCCATCGAGGGTCAGCTCCTCTTCTTCCGCGGATGGTATCATTTCATGCTCATGCAGTATTTCGGAGGCCTGCCTTATCTTGACGAGACTCTCGACCCGAGCGGCGACCTCTCACGTCCGCGTCTGAGCTATCACGAATGTGCCGAGAAAGCGGCCGAGGATTTCCGACGCGCCGCCGACCTTCTCCCTCTTGACTGGGATAAAGCCGGCATCAGTGTGATTACCAACGGCAACAATCAGCTCCGTATAAATAAAGTGATGGCTCTGGCATATCTTGGCAAGAACCTCCTCTGGGCCGGCTCGCCGCTGATGAACAAGGTATCGACAGGGGTAGCCTCATATAACGAGGATTTCTGCAAACGTGCAGCTGACGCTCTCGGCGAGGCTCTATCATACGTCGAGGGTGGGCAGAGCATATACTCTCTCGTGACATATGATAATATAGCTGACGTTTTTTACAGCTATGGTCAGAACGGTCTTACCCCGGGTTCTACTGAGGCCATCTTCCGCGCCCCGGAATGGTCGCCATGGCAGAACACACGTTATGGACTGGCTCTTCAGTATGTGCCTGTGCCTTATCATCCTGACGGTGGTGGCCTCAATCTCAGCCCTTGCGCCAATTATGTTGATTTCTACGGCATGGCGAATGGTCTTCCGATCACTGACCCCGATTCAGGCTACGACCCCACACATCCATGGAAGGACCGCGACCCTCGTTTCTACAATGATATCGTGTTTGACGGTTGCCTTATCACCGACAACTATCAGTGTGACCTTCCCAATATAGAACTCTTCACCGATGGTGCCTCACGCGATGTCAACCATGGCTCGCGCACAGGATATGCCCTGAAGAAATTCCTTCACCCCACATGCAACAGATATGACGATGGCTGGGGATGGTCGCCTCAGTTCACAATCGGCATAAGTTATATGCGTCTCGCCGATGTATATCTGATGTATGCCGAGGCTGCCGCCGAAGGATACGGCACACCTGCCGGACGTTCCGCAAAATTCACACGGTCAGCTCTCGATGCCCTCAACGTGATACGCAACCGTGCCGGAGCCGCTGAGGTCAACGCCAAGTATTCAGGCAATCTTGACGGGTTCATGAGCGAACTGCGCCGCGAACGTGCCGTAGAGCTCTCATTCGAGGGACACCGCATGACCGACCTTCGCCGATGGCTTCTGCTCACAGCTCCTGAGTATGCCGAGAAGACCTCGCTCGAATTTACCCGCAGCGGTGAGTTTGATGCCTCACACCCCGAAAACAACGCGGTGAGCGGTCTGCATGAGAGTGTAATCGTGAAACGTAACTACGACGAGAAACATTACTGGTTCCCCCTCAAGAAATCAGACTGCGAGCTCTCAGCCGACTTCCCCCAGAATCCCGGATGGTAACAATGTAAAGCTACTTAAATCATGAAAACCGAATATATATCAACGATAATCACGCTTCTTGCCGCGACATGCCCCCTGGCTACCTTCGCCGAGGTTCTGCCCGACACGGCCAAGGTTAATATGGCTTTCCGCACCGTCGAGGCCATGGACCTTCCCGCGGGGGTGGATGAGATAGATGTGGAGAAACTATTTGACAAAGACCGCATGACCTACAGTCTCGCCGACATGGCCTCGCTCGTGGCAGGATATAACGGTCAGCTCTGGAACATGGGTGATCCCCTTGTCTTGGTTGACGGTGTGCCACGCGAAAGCGGGACGGTGCGCCCCTCCGAGATTTCAAAAATCACATTCATGAAGAGTGCGGCTGCCGTGGCCTTGTACGGAAGCCGTGCATCCCATGGCGTGATTCTCATCACAACCAAACGTGGCAACAATGACGGTCTGCAGGTGAGCGTGCATGGTGGCGCCACTCTCAATGTGCCGAAAAGCTATCCCAAATATCTCGGTTCCGCCGAGTATATGACCCTCTATAACGAAGCTCTCCGCAACGACGGACTCTCTCCGGCTTTCTCTCAGAGCGACATCTACAACTACTCGACCGGCAACAACATCTACCGTTATCCCGACACCAACTTCTTCTCAAGCGATTATCTGAAGAAGAACTATATGAGCTATGACGCAACAGCGGAGTTCCGCGGGGGTGGACAGTTCGCAAAGTTCTATGCCAATGTCTCTTTCAATCATAACGATGACCTCACTAATTTCGGCGAGGGTAAAAAGAACAAGGATAACCGCCTGAGCGTGCGCGGCAATATTGACCTGCGCATCAACGATTGGCTGTCAGGCTACGTCAACACGGCTGCTTCATTCAGCGATGTGCGCCGTGACAATGCCAATTACTGGGTGGAATCAGCGACACTGCGTCCCACCAACCCCGGAGCCTCCCCCCTTGTGCCGCTAATCCCGATTTCGATGATTGACCCGAGCTGCAAGAATGCCATGACTTACGTCAACAATTCAAACTATATAGTTGACGGAAAGTATATCCTCGGTGGCACACAGAACAACATGACCAACCCCTTTGCCGCCATGTATGCCGCCGGTCATAACACAGCCACAAGCCGCTTCTTCCAGTTCAATATCGGTATCGACATGGATCTGGCCCGTGTGTTGAAGGGGCTCTCATTCCATACACAGTTTGCTGTTGACTATGCCACTTCATACGTGACATCTATCAATAATGAATATGCCACCTACCAGGCTACATGGGATGACGCGCTCGGCTATCCGGCTATCGTGGATCTCACCAAATTCGGTCAGGATAAAAAGACTGCCACACAGAATGTGAGTGAGAGCAAGGAGGCACAGACTATGCTCTGGAACGCGCATTTCGACTATAAGAACACCTTCAACAGTGTGCATAATGTGAGTGCGATGGCTCTTGTAAATGGCTGGCAGCAGTCTACTGCAGGTGAATACCACCGCACCTCAAACGTGAATCTCGGCATAAACCTCAACTATAACTACGACAACCGTTATTTCGCTGAGTTCACCGGAGTTGGCGTGCATTCCTCAAAACTCGCACCGGGACACCGCAATGGTTTCTCCCCTGTGGGGACTCTTGCCTGGATGATCTCTAACGAGAACTGGCTCAAGGATAGCTCATGGGTCAACCAGCTGAGACTCACCACAAGCCTCGGAGCCGTGAAAGAGGACCTGGATATACAGAGCTACTATATGTATCAGGGTATTTTCACCGACCAGGCCACATGGTGGGGATGGAGCGAGACTAACGACGCCATCCACACCACTGATGCCACCCGTGGTGAGAATCTCGACCTCAAGTTTGTCACCCGCAAGGAATTCACAGTTGGTCTGGATGCTGTATTGCTTGACAATCTGGTAAATTTCAGCGCCAATTTCTTCAACATAAACCTCAATGACCAGCTCACAATTCCGGCAAGCCTCTATCCCAACTATTTCCAGACATGGTGGCCTGTGAGTGATCTGCGTCCTTACATCAACTACAACAACCAGCGACGCACCGGTTTTGACTTCAGCCTCAACCTTAAAAAAGAGTTTGGTGATTTCAATGTAGGCGTGGGATTCAACGGAATGTATTACACTTCAAAGAACACCCGCATCTCGGAGATTGCTGAATATGACTGGCTCAAGACCGAGGGAGCCCCTATTGACGCTCTGCGCGGATATCAATGTCTCGGATTCTTCAAAGATGAGGAGGATGTGGCATCTTCTGCCAAAATCAACAACAATACCCGTCCGGGCGACCTCAAATACAAGGACCAGAACAACGACGGTATTATTGATGAGCGTGACAAAGTGCAGCTCGGAAAATGGAACGCTCCTTTCTGTTACGGCATAAACCTTACTCTCGGATGGAAAGGATTCACCCTCTTCGCCGCAGGTTCTGGCTCTACCGGAGGGATGGGTATCAAGGGCAGCAACGACGATTCTGATGCAAAAGGGAAATATATGTGGGTGTATGGCAACCGGAAGTATTCAGAGGTTGTGCGTGGCCGCTGGACTCCCGAGACAGCCGAGACCGCCACTTACCCTCGTCTCACCACCCAAGGTGGCGAACTGAATTTCGTTGACTCGGATTTCTGGACCTATTCCACATCCGCATTCTATCTCAACAAGATTCAGCTCACCTACGAGTTCCCCTCAAAGATGTTTGCGGATAAGTTTGTGAAAGGGCTGCAGATTTTTGTCGATGCCAACGATCTCGCCACTATCAGCAAGGAGCGCAAATACCTTGAGATGAATGTAGGGGGTGTTCCTCAGTGCCGCTCCTACAATCTTGGTGTTCGCATTGATTTCTAAACTAAAAATCGGAAGAATACAATGAAAAAATTCATATATCTCGCCTGTGCGGCCGCAATGACAATAGGTATGTCATCTTGTGATGACCTGTTTGAACCGGCAATCGAGAACAATCAGGACCTTGACCAGGCAGACAACAACGCCCCTTATGCCGATGGCATACTGGCCAACGCCTATACACGTATCCCTTGCGGGGACTATAGCTTCAGCGAGGTCGCCACTGACGACGCAGTGAGCAATGACAACGACAATTCCTACCGCAAGATGGCGGCCGGAAGCTGGACCTCAGACAACAATCCCGTTGACCAGTGGACCGGATGCCGCTCGGCTATCCTTTACATCAATCTCTTCCTCTCGAAAGTGAACGACGTGAAATGGTCGTCTGACGAGATGGTATCAGAGATGTTCCGCGACCGTGAGACTGCCGAGGCATACGCACTACGTGCAATGTATAATTTCTACCTGCTGCAGGGACACGCCGGTTTCACAGCCGACGGTGAACTGCTCGGTGCTCCCATAGTGACCGACTTCGCCACTGAAAACAGCAATTTCAATCTCCCCCGAGCATCATTCCAGGATTGTGTGAGGCAGATTCGCGAGGATGCCGGGAAAGCTCTCGAGATTCTTCCTTGGGAATATGGCGATGCTTCCGAGATGCAGCGCATACAGGGGCATTACCCAGGTGCACAGGCAGCTCAGGTGAACCGTGTGTTCGGATCCAATTTCGTAGGACGTATCTCGGGTCGTGTTGTGGAGGCTTTCCTCGCAAAGCTCAACCTTCTCGGGGCAAGTCCTGCTTTCAACTCTGCTTCCGGAATATCATGGACAGAGGCTGCTGACGCGGCTGCCGTGGTTCTTGACCATATCAATGGCGTGAACGGTATCGACCCTACCGGCTTCACATGGTATTGCAACACTGATGACATCGCCTCTTTCTCGCAGACACATATGCCGGCTGAATATCTCTGGACCGGTTCCCGTGCCAAAAGCAGGAGCCTTGAGGAGGATAATTATCCCCCGACAGTATATGGTAAGGGACGTGTCAACCCGACCCAGAATTTTGTAGATGCCTTCCCTATGGTTAACGGCTATCCCATCTCTGACGGCAACTCCGGTTACAATCCTCAGGATCCCTACACCGGTCGTGACCCGCGTCTCGCAGCATACGTCACTTACAACGGCATGACTTCTGCCATTACCAACACTGTGATCACCACAGCTGCCGACGGCACTAACAATGATGCGCTCAATATGCTTCAGGGTTCATCTACAAGAACAGGCTACTATCTGCGCAAGCTTCTTCGTCAGGACATATCTCTCGACCCCAACGGACAGAGCGAAGAATATCATATAACGCCCCGAATCCGTTACACCGAGATGTTCCTCATATATGCCGAGGCTGCCAACGAAGCCTGGGGACCGACCGGAAACGGTAGCCACAGCTATTCCGCCTACGATGTCATAAAGGCCATACGCCAGCGTGCCGGAATCGGACTGGAAAATGGAGATCCCTATCTTGAACAAGCCAAAGCAAGCAAAGACGCGATGCGCGATCTTATCCGCAATGAACGCAGAATCGAACTTTCGTTCGAGGGTCACCGCTTCTGGGACCTCCGCCGCTGGAAGGCAAATCTCAACGAGACTGCCAAAGGTATGGAAATCACCGGAATGACCTACAAAATCTTTGACGTGGATACCCGTAATTATCAGGATCACATGTTCTTCGGTCCGATTCCAAACAGTGAGATCATCAAATTCAGCGAGCTTAAACAGAACGCAGGTTGGTAATAATCCTCATTGATGTGTCGGCTTCCGATACAATCTAAAATCACTTAAAAAAATGAAACATAACTTTTTAATATATACATTGGGCGTGGCAGCCATGTTCACAGGCTGCCAGAACGGCAATCAGGACTTTCCTGACTTTGACCGTCAGGCAATCTACTTTGCCAAACAGTCGCCAATACGCACTGTCACCTTAGGAGAGGATGGCGAATTTGACACTACCCTTGACAACCAGCACATTGTGAACATATGTCCCGTGCTGGGTGGTGTCAACACCAACAAATCAAACCGCTGGGTGCAATTAGAGATTGACCCCACCCTCCTTGACGGTGCTTATTACTCAAACGGAGAGAAAGTGGAGATTCTTCCGGAGAACTATTACACACTCGGCGACACCCGTGTGACAATCAAGAAGGGTGAGCTGCTCGGCTATCTCCCTGTACATCTCGAGGATGCTTTCTTCGCTGACCCGAAGTCAACCGGACTGCACTACGTGCTTCCGGTGAAGATTGCCTCTGCCTCAACTGATATCCTTGAGGAGAAAGACTACACCCTCTATGCCATTGACTACAAGAACCAATGGGCAGGATGCTGGCTGAGCCGTGGGAAACAGACCATTGACGTAAATGGTAATTTATCCACCTACCAGTGTACGGCCACCAACTGGGAGAAAGCTGACCTCCGTTATCTCACCACTCGCTCGCTCACTCAGTGTGCGTATGAGTTCTCACATAATGTCGATGTGGTGAATGCGTCGGGCAATACGATTGAGAAAACCCTGACCTGCACACTCCTTCTGAATTTCTCGGATGACGGCGGCGTCAAAATAACGACTGACTCCCCGGACTGCACTGCCTCCGGCTCCGGTAAATACACCTACCATGGAGCACTCAACGCCTGGGGAAGCAAGGATCGCGACAATATCCAGCTCAATGCCTCATACGAAATCAGCTATGTGGCTGATGAGGCCACCGGAGCTAAAGGCTCTTGCAAAGTGACTCTGGAGGATAATCTCGTGATGCGCGACCGCCAGAATTCGCTTACGGAATTCTCTTTCTCTTATAAATAACTCAGACTTGATCATAAATAAAACAATACTTGATCATGAAATCAAATATCATATTATCAGGTATGGCACTTGCCCTGTTGTCGACGGCGACAGGGTGTGCCGACCAGACCATCGACATATACAATGTCGATAAGCCTGAGGAGCTATCTCAATATGAGTATCTCAACGCTTATGGCAATCTGAAAGATTATATCCACAGCACACGTGCCGATATAAACCCTGAATTCAAACTCGGTATTGCTCTGAGCGTTGATGACTATCTGAAGTATGCCTCAGTGTATCGTCTCGCCAATGCAAATTTCGATGCCGTGACTTGCGGCAATGCCATGAAACCCGCCTCTTTTATCGCGGACGACGGCACAATGAGTTTCGAAAAAATCTCGACTTTCCTTGACGCAGCTTCAGAGAAAGGTATCGACGTATTCGGACACACCATCGCATGGCAGAGCCAGGCACCCAAGAAATGGCTTGAATCCCTGCTTAAGCCTGCAGTCCCCGACACACCTGCCGAGGCTCAGGATGTCGAGGTGGGTGGCACCGATTTCGCTGACTACACCAAGTTCCCGTTCTATGTCATGGGCTACGAGCCGGAAATTGTGGATGGCCGTCTACATTCCTGCAATCCTACCGAATGGCACCAATATTTCATAGCTGACGGCATAACGACCATCCCCGGCGAAACCTACAAGGTAGTCATCAATATGGAAGCCTCCAAAGAGGGTGAGATGAATGTACAGTTTGGTGACTGGTCAGGGATGCAGACAAAAGTGCTTATGTTCAAGGAGGGTGCAAACGAATATACCATTCCTATGGATGGTTCTCAGGTGACAGCAAACAGCAGTTTCGTGATTGTGCAGCCGGGCACTTTCGACGGCGACATCTGGATTGAATCTGTGAAGGTGCTCCACAGTGAAGTGGTTGAGAGTGGAAAATATGTCAGCATTATCTCAAACGGTGACGCTGAGACAGCCGAAGACCTCTCATGTTTCTATTCAACCGAGAAGACAGTCGGACCGAATCCATGTATTATCGGGGGAGCGGGCACCGGCGCTGACGGTCAGGGTCATGCTTTCGTAGTGAAGTCGGGCGACAATCCCGCAAACACCTGGGATACCCAGTTCTTCATCAAGACTAACCGTCAGCTGAATGTCGACGACAAGGTGCGCGTATCATTCAAATACCGTGCCGACCATGCAGCCGAGTGTGAGACCCAGGCCCATAAGGAGCCGGGCACCTACAATCACTGGCAGATGCTCGTACCCACTCCTTCATTCACTACCGATTGGCAGGAGAATACATGGGAATTCACAGTCGGCGCCGACCATGCAGCTGGAGGTTACATGCAGACAATCGCTTTCAACCTCAATGTCGATGCATCTGCCAATACTTATTATTTCGACGATGTCAAGTTTGAGATATATCAAACCAGCAACGAGTATACTCCGGAGGAGAAAACCGAGATTTTAGCTGCTGAGCTTGAGCGTGAGATCTCTGCAATGATGGCTGCCTGCGACGGAAGAGTGAAGGCCTGGGATGCCGTCAACGAGCCTATATCCGGAAGCGACCGCGACGGTGATGGATTCTACGACCTATGGTCGGCCGACAACTGTTCTGCCGAAGATCAGGCCAACTGGTTTATCTGGGGCGACAACTATGGCAAGGATTACCCACGTAAAGTGGTTGAGCTTGCCCGTAAATATGGTCCTGAGGATATCAAACTTTTCATCAACGACTATAACCTCGAAAGCGACTGGGATGACAACCGTAAAGTGAAGAGCCTTATCCATTGGATTGAATACTGGGAGAGTGACGGTGTCACAAGGATTGATGGTATCGCCAGCCAGATGCACATAAGCTGCTACGCGGATCCTGAGATATTGGCAGGCAAGAAAAGAGGTATCGAGGAGATGCTACGTCTCATGGCGGCCACCGGCAAACTTGTGAAGATTTCTGAACTTGACATGGGTTATGTCGGCAACGACGGCTCTTCAGTCAAGACCACTGACCTCACATTCGAACAGTCGAAGGAGATGGCAGAACTCTACCGTTGGGTAATCGAGAAATACTTCGAGATTGTTCCCACAAGCCAGCAGTTCGGCATAACTCAGTGGTGTATCACTGACAGTCCTGAAGGTTCAGGATGGCGTGGCGGAGAACCCGTCGGACTCTGGGACCTCAACTTCAAGCGCAAACCCACCTATGGAGGATTCGCCGACGGTCTTCGTGGCGAAGGCTCTGTAATAACGGAGTGATTATACTCATAATATTTGATTTTGGTTAGCCGGAGAGAGCCGGACACCCGCTCTCCCCGGCGTTTTTCTTATTATAGTCGCCATTGTTGAAATAATGGCGATTATATATTTTGTCATATTCTGTTTTTTATATAATTTTGTATCAAATATCTGAATAACTCAATCCATCTGAAAAATATATCGCACCCGACTCATGAATAATCCTTTATCTGGCATAACCGGCATAATCCTGGCATTGCTCTCTGTCATAATCTCTCCGCTTGATATCTCGGGCCAGGCACCTCTCTGGTTCCGGTCGGACAATGACATATCAAGCAGTCTCATAAAGCAACTCTTTATCGACAGCAAAGATATGCTGTGGGTGGCTACTGAAGATGGTCTCAACAGATTTGACGGATCAAAATTCACGATCTACCGCAACAATAAAAATGACTCCCTTTCCGTGGCAAGCAATATACTTGACTGCATTTTCGAAGACTCAAAGGGGAACCTGTTTGTAAGCTCATTCAATGGAGTACAACTTTACGACTATGGAAAAGATAAATTCTCACCAATCGGACGGACTGCCGACGGAAAGCCCGTAGATGGAAACATAACCTCACTGATAGAACTCCCCGACGGCCAGTTATGGGCCCTCGGACGCACCCCTATGAGGCTGGAGATAACTCCCGACAGGCATATTCTGCTGCATAAGCTCAATTTACCCAAAGATATCAATCTCATAAGCAAAGCTGTTGTCGACCGTGACGGCGGAATATGGATGACAAAAAGTTCAGAGGGTATCTTCTACCGCGACAGGAACGGCATCTTCAAAAAATATCTTGGTAAACCGGGCGACCCTGTAATCATATCCGTGACACTTGACAACGATGGCAATATATATGCCGGATGCATAAATTCCGGACTTTACCGTTTTGACAGAGAGAGGGAGAGATTCATACACATATCTGACGAACTCAAAGGAATCTCAATAAAGCACCTCAGCAAATCACCTGAGGGGAAAATAATGGTAGGCACAGACAAGGATGGTCTATATGAATATGACCCTGCCACGGGAGAGACCTCGCTTGTCTCCATACCGTATATGAATTCAAAAAAAGCGAAGGTGCATTCTATAGCCTATGATAAATTCGGCAACCGCTGGATGGGAATTTTCCAGAAAGGATTGCTTCTGATTCCACCCTCTTCGGTGGAATTCAAGCGTCTCACAAGCGATAACCCCGGATTCTACTCTCTCAACAGCACTTGCGTCAACGCTATCTTTGAAGACTGTGACGGGACATTATGGATTGGCACGGATAACGACGGCATATATAAGTTCGACCACAACCGCAATCCATTGCTTCACCTCACCCGGAACGTCCCCCCTATCGTAACAGGAATTATGGAAGATTCCTCAGGGCGTCTATGGATTACATCATATGGCGACGGTGTCGGCACCATTGACAAGGCAACCGGACAATATCACCCTGTCAGGCTTATCGACAAAGCACACAATGACGTGAAACACTCGTTCGGCATGGTGAAAGACCACGACGGCAACCTCTGGATCTCAACCATGGGAAGCGGACTTTTCAAGATGGATGGAAAAACAGACATCATAACCTCACAGCAACTCACAGAAGATGATATTCTATGGATTCCGACAATACATTATTCCGAGAGGGGGAACCTTCTTTTCCTGGGCTCTTATGCCGGGTTGCATATCGTGAATCTCACCACCGGCACTGAGAAGGCCATACTCCCTGCCCGTATAGTATATGCAGTGACTGAATCTACCGACGGAAATCATTGGATAGGCACTTCCGAAGGGCTCGCCCAGCTGGACGCCGATGGAAACCTGATGAGAATTTTCAACACCGCCGATTGGCTGCCATCCTCAACAATATACTCTGTGGCTGAGGCCGACGGTGCAATCTGGGCAGGCTCGAGTATGGGCATCTCTAAAATCACCCCCGGTAACGGCACCATTCAGAACTACACTGTGGATGACGGACTCCAGTGCAACGAATTCTCAAGAAACGCTGTGGCTATGGGGCATGACAGCACACTATATTTCGGTGGCATAAACGGACTAACTTACTTTAATCCCCGGAATATCAACCCTACCGGACGTAAACGTGACGTAAGGATTTCCGACTTCTATCTGAATGGAATCCCGGTCAGGACAGAGACACTCTCCGGAGGGAAACAAATCATTGACCGTCCGATATTTGAGACCGATAATTTCTCCCTGTCTCATCATGACAATTCTTTCGCCATCGAATTCACCACCTCCGACCCGATGGGCACCTCCCAGGTGGAATATTGGTATGCTTTCGACAATGACGAATGGATAAAGACGGAAGCCGGAAGTCCACGCCCCTCCATAGGGAAAGCTCTTCTCAACTTCTCGGATATCCCATACGGCAAACATAAACTCCGCATCAAAGTGATTGACAACGGCGTTGAGTCTGACATACGCACACTCAGCATCGATGTGCGTCCGGCCTGGTATCAGACAATCTGGGCTAAGATTCTCTATCTCCTACTGATTATATTGGTATTTACCACTATAGCGATAGCTTACATTCAGGAACAGCGCAGAAAACAGAAGGAGATGGAACTTGACCACGTGGCACAGATGAATGAATCAAGAATTCAGTTCCTGGTGAATATATCTCACGATATAAGAACCCCTATGTCGCTCATCATCGATCCTTTGCGCCGTCTCATAGCCGAAAACAAAGACGGGGAACACACCAAGGTGTATAATCTCATGCTTCGTAACGCCAACCGCATAATGCACCTTGTGAATGAGGTGATGGATTTCAGGAAAATTGAGAAAGGGAAAATGCAGATGACTATACGCGAGGTAAGAGCCGCTGAGTTTATCAACGAACTTGTGGAACTCTTCCGTCCGGTTGCCAATAACAAGGATATCGACCTCTCTTTCTCGCATCCCGGCTGCGACGATATCCCGATGTGGGTTGACTGTGAGAATTTCGACAAGGTGATGATGAACCTCCTCTCGAATGCAATAAAATATACCCCCAAAGGGGGAAACATCCACGTTTCACTGTATAAATCAGGCGACTCAATAAATATTGCAGTGTCTGACACCGGAGTAGGCGTGCCTGCAAGTGAACGTGAGAAGATTTTCGACCGCTTCTATCAGGCTCCGAACCATATGACAGGGGGCACCGGGGTGGGACTTCATATCACCAACGCGTTGGTGAAACTTCATGGAGGCGGTATATCTGTAAAGGAGAATAAAGAGGCGGGTAAAGGAACTGTATTCACTGTGACACTCCCTGCTAATCCACCCCAAAATCTTCCTGACGGCAATAGCCGCGAGACAATCTCACATCCCGTGGCCAACGAGATTGAGATGCCTCCTTTTGAGAATATCCCTATGAAAGAGAAGCGTCTCAAAAGCCGCAAGACTGTATTCATTGTAGAGGATGATGTGGAGATACAGAATTACCTCGGCATAGAACTTGGGAAAACCTACAATGTTGAATGTCACCCGAATGGGAAGGAGGCTCTCGAAGCTATTTACAAAAACCAACCTGACCTTATAATCAGCGATGTCATGATGCCTGTCATGGATGGCATTGAACTCACCAGAACAATCAAACGTAATGTGAAGCTCAACACCCTGCCGGTGATTCTGCTTACTGCCAAAACCCGGAATGAAGATAATATCGCCGGGCTCGATGCCGGAGCGGATGCATACATCAGCAAACCGTTCAATATCGACGTACTGCTGAAAAGAGTGGCTACTTTGATTGATAATTATTCACGTCTGAAGAAAGCTTTCGACGGGAGTCAGACCCAGGAGAAACATGTCCAGAAGATAGAGACAGTCTCAAACGATGACAAACTGATGGAGAGAATGATGAAAATCATCAACGAGAATCTCTCGGATCCTGAACTCACCGTCGAAAGGATTGCAGACAAAGTAGGACTGAGCCGTGTGCATCTATATCGCAAGATAAAGGAGATCACCAACCAGTCGCCTAAGGAATTTATCAGGAACTATCGTCTGAACCGTGCAGCAGAACTTCTGGTAGAACACAAGATAAATGTGGCGCAAATAAGCGATCAGGTTGGTTTCTCAAGTCCGAATAATTTCTCTACCGCTTTCAAGAAACTCTATGGCATGACTCCAAGTGAGTATGTCGCAAAACACGGCTCATGATGTTCTTATAGGCCATCATCAACATGTATGCTTAAATCGTTATTAAAATTAAAACCACGGAAAGAAAAATTCCTTTCCGTGGTTTTAACAATTTTATCAGTTCCTTGGTGCAATGAGCCGCAACTTATCTCACATATACCTTTCTGGTGACACCGTTGGGTAGGCGGATAATATTCACACCTTTCTGCGGAGCATCAAGACGGCGCCCCATCATGTCGTAATAGATGGCGTCCTCAGGAATGTCGTAAATCACATCTCCAACGGATGCTGTGGTCTTCAGATCCATGTATGGCATTGATGGATTATAATCAGCCACCTCTGGCACTTCTGAAATCTGGACGTAGGCCAGTCCACTCTTCACAACCCAGCCGGGAGAGTCGGTCACAATTCCGGCGGCTACCCTGCATGCCCCTGACGGCAAGGTCACATCGGCAAAAGTGCCGTGAAGTCCATTCTCATCAGTTGCCTCATCAACGGTGTCTTCTCCAATAGCGGCACGCATAGTCGAGGCATTCGCATAATATATGCAGGGTCGGCCGGCCTCAAGTGTATCCCCTATCGGCTCCAATAACAGTCTGGTATACGATGGATCATGTCCCATTACCGAATACATGGTGATGTTGCGTACACCTGAAATTGTATATGGCAGACAGAGTGTGCTCCATTCACCCTCACGGACAGCCATGTTCATCTGGCCGTCAGCTCCGCTCTGGGTGATGTCTGAATCATATCTCACCTTGTAGGTGAACTCCCCCTCTGTGCCTCGGAATTCCCAGCCCACCACTACATCGTCTGCTGTGAATTCATCCGGCATGAAACTATAACCCAAAGCATTCCCATCCTGATAAATCCATTCCGGCGAAACAGTCGTCGGACGCACTGAGGTGATATAGACAGTGGCATCTATACCGGTCTCAAAAAGTTCGGCATTGCTGAAACTGCCCTTCGGCTCATTCGCAGCCACTCCGAAACTCTCGGCACCCTGCACCACCTCCGGCACAGGATTGACCACCATCAGCATCTCGGCGTAAAGCTCCGGTTTGATACGTGAACGCACCGTCACCATGGTCTCACCCTCCTTCAATCCGGTGAAAAGACCGTTGTTGATGGTTCCCACCCCGGGGTCTGAGCTCTCCCAATCATATTGTTCGTAGGCGTAACGGTTGCGACGTTGACCATTCAGCACCTCATCTGTGGCAAACTCATCCTCGGCATTTATATATACCATCTCTCCGACTATGAGTTCGGTCCTTGTGTTGCTTGCCACACCGGTGTTACCTTCCTGGTCGATTATCACCTTGTTGATGTCACATACCTGAAGGTCGATGGTGTCGGCCGGCGCCTTATCTGTCTGCCGGAAGCAGAGCTTAGCCTCACCCGGCTGCAGACCCTTCACTACGCCATCGGCATCCACACTTATGATTCCGGCATATTCCTCCGGCACCCACCATTCCTTTACACCATCATCTATTGGCCGGCCGTTGCGGAAAGCCAAGCCTTCAAATCTCACCTCCTTACCTGTCGGCACAAGGAGTTGCGTGATTCCTATGTAATTCAGGTAATAGTCTTCAGCCACATATTCCGGATCCGGACGGGATATCGCAACACCGAGACATTCAGCGCTCCATTCACCCAACCAGCCTAAATTTGCCCAACCGGCATTATAGACCTTCACAAAGTCCACCTTCTCGAGATCCACATGATTTCCATCTTTATCTACTGCCCATGACAGGTCGAATCCATCCTGCACAGCACCCCTATCATCTGCGTAATAGGGATTGGAGGGGATGGTGGGGTCGGCGCTCGAAGAGGGGTGATTGTCTGCATAGCCGAATGCCGGGCATCGATAGAATTCGATATACGATGGCGCCCTCTTGTCGGGGCAAGACTGTATCATGTTGCCGCTGAAAGTGATCTTGTCGCGGTCACACCCGAATTCAAAGGGATCGGGATAATAGGGTTGCTCATGGAAGTGATTGGTCATCACCGCGCCACAAAGGTCGGTGTTGGTGGTGAAGGGTACAGTGTAACGGCGGTTGTAACCGGGATTGTAATAGGTCATCTCAAGGTTACGCACAGTCGATGAGAGCCAGTAGTCGGAACCTGCCAACTCATACCACTCCCCGTCGTCGGGAATGCCGTTGCCATTCTTATCCTCCATCACCTGCACCGAGGCTGCCTCGCTCCATTGTCCGTAGAGGTCACCTGTGAAAGCATTTCCGAGCACAGTGAAGTCTACTCCATAGGGATTCTGCGGATTGTTATAGATGGGTTGGTCAAATCCAAAGATGATGTAGCCTCCGAACGAACCGAGACTAAGACCCATCCCTTTGCCGTTGCAGGTCTGTGCCTCCTGGGTTTCACGGTCGGCCATTCCAAAGTTGAAGGTGTTGGTGAACTGACCGGGTGCGGGGAGGAAGTCTATGACCCGCGTGGCATACATCTTGCCGTGTACGTCAATACGGCATGTGGCATCGACGCGTTCCATTACATCACCATAAGCCACTTCATAATAATAGCTGAAACTATCCTCTGAGAAAGTCATGGCATCACGGCTGCAGGTGTAGATGAAAGCGGGACGTCCATCAACCTCCGTCAATGCCAATTCACCTGACTCCGGCTTAACCGTCACTTTATCGAGCGACAGGAGGGTAAGGTCTTTCTTCTGCGATGTCTCGGCAAAATTATCGTTGAGCAGAGGGTCTATCACCACCTCTTTACCGGGAGCCACAGTTGCCTTATCATCTTGCGTAAGCACGGCCCTGGTTTTGATTGAGACTGTGCTTTCGGCTGTCTCTCCGTTATAGGTGACACGCACACGGAATCTGAAGGTGCCATAACGGCGTGACGCCATATATATGTGAGCCCTGAAAGATTTGTTTGAATACTCACATTTATAGAGCGATAGCGGGGTGTCCTCCTCGAAGAAGTCGAATTCATAACTCACTCCATATGCCGCGTCATTGAAATCAGCTGTCGTCGGCACGGCATCCGGATAATCAAACAGTTCGGTAAATGGAATGCTTACTGTGGTGCGGAACTTCTGCACCAGTCCCTCATGCTGATAGTCCTTGGCTACAAAACTCTCTCCGGCCCATGCAGAGAAACTTATCAAAGCCACTATCAACGTCAATAATCTTTTCATGATTTATTTTGATGTTTTGGTTAATATTTTCTTTCCTCGTGCCACAACGATATGCGCACCCTCCGGATTGCTGAGGCGTCGCCCTGCAAGGTCATAATAAATCTCATCAGGACTTTCACTCATCACCTCATCCACTCCGCTGTCATCAGTCTGCACAATCCGCACGTTGGCTGTCACGATACGTCCACGGCTGTCGGCCTCTATGGTCAGGTCGGTGGTGCCGGTCAGCTCTTCAGGAGTCAAAATAAGTTGACCGTGGCTGAAACGGTAGCTGAAAAGTCCCGGATTTGACTCAGTCAGCACGCTGAACCGCATGGCGCTTACCATATCGTCGGCATCACGAAAAAGAGTTGACATATCGATTGAGAAAGTCTCCCCTCCATCGTGACGTATATCCTCAGCAATCAGATTCTCCGGTTCATATCTGTCAATGAAAATCGGAATACTCGGAAACCAGTAATTCTGTATCATGTCGTGCTCTGCAACGAGGTTTCCTTCGTTGTCATATTCCTGAAGGAGGAAAACCGGATTTGAGAAATCCATCGGATTATTCACGTCGGGTTTCTCCTGCAAAGTCAGTATGGCATGGTCTGTGACCGGATCAATGCGGAAACTGCATCCATACAACCGTCTTGTAGTTGGAGTGAAGTCAAGGAAGAGTGAGCATTCATCCTTATCTATATCATAGCGGTAGATGCGAGACGCGCTGAACCAGCTGTCCTCGCCGCCGTTCCAATAGAGCACATTCTCCCGGGTCGAGGCACAGAATCCGTCCGGAGTCCAGGCATACCAGGAGTTGGCCGGGCCGTAGCATCCGAACCGGTTCCATAATTCTATACATTTTGTCTCGTAGGTGTCGGGATCTATGCGTACCAGATAGTTCATCCTTCCACCCATGCCATCCTTGTCGGATACCGAGCAGTAGAGATAGCCATCCTTCGCCAGCACTACCGAACCGAAAGAGGTCTGATGATTCCAGTTCCCCTCAAACAGACTGCCGCCTACCTCCTCTTCAGAGCCATCGCTGTTATACGCCACCTCGTCGGGGGGCACAATGGTTGTCAGCAGTGTGTCTGTCTCAGGGTCTATCACCAACAATCCTTTCTGCTGGTGAGCCACAAATATCCTCCCGGCGGCACGCACCATCGATCCGCACTGATGGGTGTAAAGGCGGTCATAACCTATGGCGTTGTGTGTGGTGCCGGGTATGGAGTCTATCACGGTATTTGAATTGAGGTCGAAGCTCCACACTCCGTTGCTCGTGCTGATGTAGCCCTTGTCGCTGTTCCAACCCACAAAGGCACGTCCATCCACATGATAGCTGTTGCCATTTGATGCCGGAGCCAACCCTATGCCGCTTATCTGTGATATACATTTAAGGCTTGCGGCGTCGCAAACTGTGACACGGCCTCCGGTGACACTCGCCCCGGGATCGCGATCCTGTTTGGCTATTATATACAACCGGTCGGCATAGACAGTGCCATACTGTGCCGTACACCCCAGTTCCTGACCGGGATTCTCATATTTGAAAACACGGTAATACCATTCACCATCATCTGTCATCCAGTTGATTGTGGAGTTCTGATGGCCATACCAGTCCTCGTTGAGCACAAAGAAACCCTTTGTGTAATCACCATCCTGCGCAGACGCCGGCGACACACCCACGCCTCCTGCCATAACGGCTGCAAGATAAATCAATGTCGAGAATTTTTTTATCATATACTATTATTTTTATTCATCCTTGTATCTGAAGCACATATGTGCGGGAATGTCTCCTGTCCTTACGCGCCATTTCAGCACACCCTCGCGTGAATAGCAGTTGAGCACTCCGCTCGACACGTAATTCTTGGCATCTGTGACGTAGATATCTCCATTCTCGGGATGTATCGCGATTCCGTATGGAATTGTGATGTCACTCTCAGTGCCGTCAGTAATGAAATGGTCTGACACCCGTTGATGTGTGCGTATATCTATTATGCCATAGGTGATGGTGTTGCGTTGGGTATAGTTGTTCCATTCCGTGGCATAGTAATACAGGGAGTCGCCACTGATTGTGAGGTTGGTGCAAGGCACGTTGAGAGTGTCGGTCACCACCATCTCGTTGCGCCCCTGTTTCTTCTCCAGCACATAGAGATTGCTCCCTATGCTCTCATAGTCACCTCGCGACGTCACCCACAGTTTCCCATATCTGTCAGAGCGGATACGGTGCAGATTGATTGCCACAGGAATCTTGTGTACCTGTTTGAATCCCTCTATCTCTATCTGCGACACGGTGTTGTCATAATTCGGAGCCATATAGCCTCCGGAATTCGCCACATAGATATATTGCCCCAACACACATAGTTCGTCGGGTTGATACCCCACAGCCACACGCCCCTCGATTTCAAGAGTCCTGGTGTCGAAACGGTAGACAGCTCCCGGCACGGCATCAGGGTTGTTGAGCTGGACAGGGCCTACATAACTTGTCACGTATGCCTTGTTGCGGTAGAAACGGATATAACGGCAGTTGGGAATATTGACCTGACCTATCCTTACTCCGGTAGCCGCATCAAGCACCTCTACCTTGTTTGAGCAGTTCACCACCACATACAGGCGTCCGTTGTAAATCTGTATGTCATTACCCACGTCCCCCAACTCCTTTATCACCGTAGGGTTACGCTCGGCGTATAGATTGCGCACATAATATCCCTGCCGGTAATCAAGATAATCGAGCGTGCATTTGTTACTCCCCATGTTACCCTCATTCACAAGATACATCCCGTCAATCTCAGATTCCACAGGAGCCAACGTGCCGGGCAATATGTCATACTCTGTCGGCACCACCACCTCATCCTCACGGCAAGCCGCCAGGAGCATGATGACTATAAAAAACACTATAATTCTTCCCATAAGCATTGAGTTAATTATTACTCCCCCCGGTCTGGTCAAAAAGATACTCATCATTGTCAATGTGCAGGTCGGTGGCACGCAATACCTCGGTTGAGGTCTCGCCAAGCCATCCGCAGTATTGGTTAACCCCTGTGTAGACCCGTATAAAGTCAACTCCGTCAAGATGCACCGGATTTCCATCGCCATCCACAGCCCAGTCAATGTTGAAGCAGTTGAGCGACATCAGGCGGTTCGGCTGGTTATCGACATATCCCCAGGGATAGGCGTAAAGCACGAAGTAGGTGCCACGGTGGCTCTCGTCAACCCCGTTCTGAGGGAGCAGGGAGCCGGAGAAGGTCATGGTGTCATCATCAAGCCATGCCGGGAAATAATCCTGCGTGTGATAGGTGTTCTTGGCTACGTAGCCGCTCCCGCCATGATTGTCAGTCCAGGGTATGTAATAAAGGTCGGATATCTGGTTCTTCTTATCCGGCACAGGCTCCCTGCCCTCCTGGGGACGGCTGTAGGTTATCATGTAATTCTTGAGAGTGGTGGATTTGTAATACTCCGAACCTGCCAGTTCATACCATTCATCATCGGGGACACCGTTTCCGTTGCTGTCGACACTCACCATCACAATCCCCGGTTCTGAACTACCCCCCTGCAGCTCCTCATATTCAGGGAGGTCGCTATAGAAGGCGTTACCCTTTATCATGAAGTCCATCTGTCCGGGAGTGTTGCACACAGTGTGGTCAAACCCGAATGTCACGTACCCTCCGTAAGCTCCGAGAGTTATCATCTCATCGCTCAGGAGTGCGTCCTTTGCCTTGCGCACCATATCCTTCTCGGTGTCGCCCGGTGAATACATCGGCATGGTGTTGACAAACTGCCCCGGTGCCGGACGGTATTCATAGACGTTGGCAGTATAGGGGGAATACTCCACCTCCTCGTGCACCACGAATATCGGGAAACTATGTTTCATGGTGCGCCCCTCCATATCTATCTCGAAGCGGAGATGATATTCCCCCTCCTCACCTTTGAGGAAGGTGTAGCTGCGTGCCGTCGACACCAAGGAGTCGTTACCCTCTTTGTCAATGGCAAACCATCGGAAGGCCTCCCCTTCGTAAGCCGTCTCCATCCGGAGTTTCTTCATCCGGGGGAGATAGTAATAATCATTTATCCCTAACGAGACAATCTCTATCTCATTATGGCATGATGAAAGTGCCATTACGGCAGCTGACGCTGCCACGCAGATCTTAATTATATTCTCTTTTATCAGCATATACAGGAGAAAGGTTATATTGTAAATGACAAGGTGAAACGGTAGTTACGCTTCGGCATCGGATAGTTGAGTATCACATCATAGTCCTGACTGAATACATTGTTCACCTCCACCTGCCCCCTCATTGTGTAGTTCTTTATGGTGAAGGTCTTTGAGAGGGAGAGATCGGTGGTGTACCATGGCTGGGTATGATTGTAGACAATGTTCTCCTGCTGATTATATCGCTCACCTGTGTAGATGAAACTGCAGTTGAATGCCCATCCGCGGTAATCAGCCTGAAAAATACCGCTGCCGCTATGCCATGGAATGTATGGAATCTGGTCGCGATAGTATGTATCGGCAGGTGAGGTAACGTCATACGCCTCCTGATAGGTGTATTGCAACCTCAGTGTCAGCATGAGGTTCGTTACCGGCTGCACCATCATCGAAGCCTGCACATCGAGTCCCGTGACGTGTACCTTGCCAAGATTGAGCATGGTCCATCGGAACTGGGCTCCTTTGGGATATGCAACAATCTTATCCTTGACAAAATTGCGGTAACCGTCGACCTGCACCCCCCAGGATGTAAAGAACCCGGTGGAAGGGACACTGTTGTAGGCGATACCCACATCATATTGGGTAGCCAACTCGGGACGCAACTGGGAGTTACCCATCTCGGCATAGTAAAGGTCGTTGAAGGTGGGCATACGGAAACTTCTCTTGGCGAAGCCGTGGAGTTTGAGGTCGTGTTGCCGGAATGGATGATAGGCGATGAAGAACGCCGGGGTCCACTCGGTCTTGTTGCCGGGTGATTCGGCATCACGTGTATGGTCGCTTACCAGATTGAGCACCACACTCCCCTGCATCTTCACCCGCCCCACACTGAGCGAGGAAGCTACTGAGATATAATTGTGCCAGCGTGTGGGATATACGAAACCATACATGTCGGCATCCATTGTGTTCCACTGCACATCGTAGGCTCCCGATACATCCCAGTTGTCAGTTATGTTATATAGATGTGAGGTTGAGAAATAGAGCTCTTTCTGTCGGTAAACATTGTCAATCATCATCACCGTCGTGTCTTTATTGACATATTTGGTGAGATAATAGGAATATTTCATCATGGCACGGGCATGATAACGGTCGGAGAAATCCTTGCGGAATGTCCCCTGTATGAATGAGTTGTTATCCCAGATACGTTCACCTCTGCGCCATACGTTATTCACGATGGCACCCGGCACTCCCCGCTCAGATGTGTAGTTATAAGCCTTTATCATCCAGGATCCACGATGAATCTTTCCGTAGAGCGCACCCTCAAGACGCGTCGCGCGTACGTCTCCGTTCTGGCGTGTGGCTGTGGTGTCATACATTATCTCATCGGTCATAACCGCCTTGCGACGGTAACGGAACTTATACTTGCCACTGCTCGATAGCCACTCGGCACTCAATGTGGCCGCCACCTTCTCCGAAAGTTTGAGATCAATCAGGGCCGAGGGATTGATGAGGTCGCTTGAACCGGCCTTGAGTTTCACACGCAGATTGAATGATTTTCCATCTTCAAACTGTGGGTGACGTGTCCAGAGATATATGGAACCAGCCGAGTTGAAATCTTTTGCCGACTGGAAAATCTGGCTCTTCTGCCCATTGTAAAGAGATATCTCCCTGATGTTGTCGAGTGAGTACTGGCCAAGGTCAACCTGTCCGTTCTGTGCATTCGATAGTTGTATACCGTCGTAAAACACCCCCACATGGTTTGTACCCATCGAACGAATGTTGATGGTCTTGATACCCCCCACTCCTCCGTAGTCCTTCAGCTGGACACCGGCGAAATAGCGCAGGGCATCCGCCACATTGAGGGCATTCATACATTCGAGGGTCTTGCCATCGAGGGTCTGACCGGATATGATATCATCTTGCGAAGGGGCGTCGGCAAGCACCACTATCTCTTCAAGATCAGTGACCGTATCGTTTTTATTGATTATTTCAGTTTTATTGACAACCGCACTTGCCGGCAAAATAAAAGACAGCCATGATAACAAGAGAAGAATCCGGCGATGACTGAAGCTGAGGTTAACTGGCATAAGCTATGAACTTAGCTAAAGGATTATAATACGAGCAAGAGGAAGTGCATCATGATTTGTATGATGCACCCCCTTTTGCTTTATTTGTTTGTTTTGAATGAGATAATCTTAGCTTTATTTAAGGATTACCTTCTTACCCTTATGGATATAGATACCCTTCGTAGGATTATCAACACGTACACCCTGAAGCGTGTAGTAAGAGTCATCAACATACTGCTCGGCCTCAACACCGTTCACTCCTACAGAGTTGTCAAGTTTATAATAAATCGTATGCTCAGTAATGTGAACGTAAGTTGTGTATTGCTTTCCAAGATGACTCAGATTTACATTTTCACTATATATCACAAAATCACCTTTACACCTTGCATGTTCCGGATCAAATATCTCATGTTCAAGGGTAGCAAACGAATCTCCAAAATTTCCCTCTTCATGAACAACAATACCATGATCTTCCGGAATGAAACGTCCACAAAAAGCAAGATTCGCAAAATCCACACCATCGTTTGAGCAAGTTATAACGCCTGCTCCTCCAGTACTTGGCACCCCTACATTAGATTCTATTTTTGTAATGACAGCATTATCAGGCATTCCTTTAAGTGTCACCGTAATATAAGCATCAGGTTCAAGATACGTTTCCCAAATCTTATTAGTCTCAAATAATCCGAACACGCCTTCCGGGACATCCCCACTCAATCGAATTATTGATTCGTCATTTGGTTCATCATAATCCGGATTCACAACCATCTTATAAATCACATCTTCTCCATCTTCCTCCTCAGAAAGAGCTTCCACTTTCTGCTGGGTAGCAACCCCATTCCCACTTGCAGGGAAACGCACAGCCACATCATCATAGCAGAAATATGCCGGCTGAGAGAATCCATAACCGTTATCACTGCTTCCGACAATATTGAAATCTACCTTCGTTACATCACCTAACCCAGACAAATCCCATTTTGTCCAATCCCCAATAACAGTACCATCTTCAGAAGCAAGGTCAAATAATGCCGTTTTTGTACCTCGCGATCTGTAACCGGTTGCTACCACTCTCACATACTCACCCTCTCCGAGACTTGAGGTGAGGTCATTGCCGTTGGCAATGCAGTTGGCCAGATAGGTATTGAGATTCACATACATGTGGTCGATGGTTCGGTATGCTCCATCTGCGAATTCGAAGTAGGGAAGATTCTCCATACCGATTGACTCCGAGTAATCATCCTTATACCCATAATGCACACAGAAATTATCTGAGCCATTATGACCATGACCACCTCTACCGTCACCACTCTCTCCACGCGCATATACTGAAAGCTGATGCTCGTAGTCACCATTGGCAATCTCACTGTCCCAATAGTTTGAGATAGCATGCCCGCCACCCCAATACATCTGCTGACCACCGAAATTTTCCGGGAATGCTGACTGCAGGAAGGTGTTGTTGTTGTCAAACCAGCGGTAGCCAAGCACCTGACCGGTTGAACCCATGTCACCACCGCCCTCTCCATAGAGAAGTTCACCTCCATACTGAGGCTCGTCGATCAATCCGGACCAGTAGCCGGATACACCATTGTTGGTTGCGTAGTCGGAGTCCTCAAAAGTGAGAACTCTCAACTCGTAATCCTCTGCATTTACCGCTGTGAAAGCGAGTAATGCCGCTGCGAAAGATAAAATTCTTTTCATGCGTTGTTGGTTAATTAGTTGATATTTATTACAACACGTCTTCTTTTTGAAGACGTCTATCGGAGGTTAACGCATGATAACGAGCTGGTCTTGTTGGCAAGCACAGAATCGTCAGCACGCTCTAACCCTCGAGAGCTTTTGCTGAAAAGCAATTCTGGCAGGTCTTCTGACTCGTTCCACAGCCACGGCCTTCCCGGCATCTTTCGCAGATTTGCCAGTGACACGATTTGTGACTGCTTTTTTCGGAACTCACAGCAGCGGGACTGTCCGGGATTCTCACCCGATTCCCTTTTAAGCCATCTTCTACCGGGATACCCGGTAAAAGCATGACACCAGAACTGTATTGGTTTCAAAATGTTATTCTGCCGCAAATTTAACTCAATTTTTTATCCCCACAAAATTTTTTATCAATTTTTCAAATAAATATTCTTACGAAAAAGCTCCGGGCTGGTTGGCCCGGAGCTTCGCGTTTGTAGTATGTGCTTGTGTGGTGGCACTAAGTCAGTTGGCTTACTGCCTGATTCGGGTTACTTCCTCACCAGGACTTTCTTTCCGTTCACTATGTAGAGGCCGTCGCTGAGCTGCTCCAGCGCTTCCGGAGCCGCGTTGTCGAGCACCTTGCGCCCATCTACCGAGTAAACCGTCACATTCTCAGCCGCTCCCTTTATCTCGTCAACACTGTTGAGGGTGTCGAGTGTGTAGGTAACGTCATAATTCTCCGAATTCTGAACACCGTCAAACTGGAACGCGTAGTAGTTGAACGAAAGCACATAATCACCATCCTTATCGGGAGCCGGATCGAATGTCAGCTTGTAGGCCGGACAACCCAACCCTTCGATAGCCTCGGCAGAGGCCGGATTCTGGAAGTAGCCTGAATAGTCGGCCGCACGCAACGTTATGTAGTTGTTGCGGAAAAGTGTGGCTGTCTCGGCCGCAGGGAAACTTACTGTAATTGTCTCCAGACTCTTGACAGTGGCTCCCGCTTCCGGATCAAGTACAAACCCGTAGGTCTTGGGACGTACCACCTGCCATGTGTGGCTTGTGCCCTCGAATTCCTCTCCGCCGATTGTGAACGCGCCGGCTCCGATGGTGACTTTCAGCTCACCCTCCTTACCTACGTAGGGACTGTTACCCTCGATGTTGACAAGCACCTTGAAGGCATCCTCTCCACCTACCTCGATAGCATAGTCGGTGTCGCGGGTCAAAGTCACTCCGTCAAATTCAACCGAAATCTTATCGGCGAAACCACCCTGCGGCACAACCTTCTCATCCTCGGCAAATACAAAGGCCACATATGTGCCGTAATCCTCGGCTATCACTTTCTCTCCCTCGGGCGAAGGATTGCAGCTCATGTCAATCTCGGTGACACGGTTGAGCGTGTAGTCAACCGTGATGGCCGGACTCAGATAGGTGCCGTCTATGATGAACGCTCCCTCCTCGATGATGAGACGGTAATCTCCTGCCACGTATGGAGCCGGATCAAAAGTAATCCAAGCTGATTCGGGACAGTAACAATCGGGCTGGAGAATGTCAACTTTATACTGCTGATAAACCCTCTCTCCTGTAAGTACGATATACGATCCTTCAACCAACTCGATTGTATTTGACTCCAGGAATGTGAGTGAGAACGACTGAAGTTCGTCGTAAGCTCCGGCCTCGGGGGTGAGGATGTAGTCGAAAGTCCTGTTCTCACCGAATTTCAGAGTGTAGGTGATCTCTGGTGAGGGGAGTCCGTCGACTGTGAACGCTCCCTTGTCGGCCTCTATCAGAAGTTCGCCGTTCGTGGTGAAGATATCCTTGTTAAGACGCACGGTGTAGAGCGGGTCACCCCAGTTGTCGACCGCCTGCCACCCGTAATCATTGAGAGCGTTGCTCACCTTGGCTATGGGCTGCCCGTTGTAGCTCACACGGATAAAGGCATCATCATAATAAGGTGAGAGGTCAACCTCTGAAGCTGTGTCAAACATGAAATTGACATTGACGGCATGACCGTCGGGCAATTCCTGTGTCGAGCCGTTGGCCGGTTCAAAGGTAACGGGGAAATCCACGTTGGTCGTGACCTCATATTCAGCCTCGATTGCGGGGCTCTCCTCACCGTCGGCACTGAAGAGACCCTGGGGAACACACAGTTTCCACATACCCTCTTCACTGATCACGACCTCGTCATAACCCTCCTCGAAGAAGATTGTGATATTCTCGTTACCCCAGCCTCCCACTGTGCCGGGATATGTGGTGGTGCCGTTGCTGATGGTCACCTCCAGTTCGTCGTTACGCTCTATAGAATAGGGAGCATCAGGGAAGCTCAACCCTATCTCCGATATACGGGCCACTTTCGAACCGGCGGCCGGTGTCAGTATATAGTTGTCGAACACCGAGGCGGCATCCGCGCTTACCGTATATACCGCTGAAATCGGACTATTGGTGAGTTCCTCAAGGGGCAGGAAGTTGTCGGCCTCGTCGCTCCATACACACTCGGCGAACACATCGGCCGGAACCGAGAGTGTGTATGTGCCGGGAGCCGTCACTGCCGGGAAATTGATGATGACAGTGTTGATGGGCCAGTTGTCGACATCGGAGGTCACCTCTGTGGCGCTCACCGCGGCCCCGTCACCACTTGTGAGGGTTATGCCGGAGAAATCATCGACAATGGGCATTGCCATACCCTCGCCGGTGTTGAGACCGAATTCGATTTTCACTGTCGAGAGGCTCTTGACAGTGGCACCCGGTGAGGGTGTCATGCCGTTGACCTGCAGATACTGGGCGTCGGCTTCCTGAAGCAACGAGCCTGCGGCTGCGATAGCTATGGTCAGTAATAGATGTCTGGTCATAGTCAGTTGGTTTTAGTTAGTATAGGTTATCTGATTATTATAGTCAGTGTGGCGCGGTTGCCATCAGCGCTTACCGCCACTGCGGTGTAGACACCTTTCTGAAGTGAGCTCACCCTCACCTCTCCGTTGCCGTCTGCCACCTTCACACCATTGATTGAATAGAGTGTCAGATCCGCGCCGGGGCACACCAGTGATGAGCCGTCATATGCTATCCTCATCTGCCCGGCGGCATCCTCAACACCCTTCACACCTGAGTCATCCTTGATTACATTCACTCTGAATCGGGCCTCATTGCCAAGTACGTTGGCCGTGATATTGGCCTCACCCTCCTTGACTGCATCGAAACCTAATGTGAGAAGATTTGACTCATATGCCATCTCTCCGTTCATATAGGCTACCGACTCATTATCTGAATCGCAGAAGAAACTGTCGGCTACCTCATCAACGGCTACTTCTGAACGTGAGATCACAAGAAGGTCGGCGTTGAACTGCTGACCCTCGACTGCCGTAATCTCAGGCAAAAGGAAGAGGGCGCCCTGCTCATGATGGAGCGAGGGATCGGTCTCCGGAACCTCTCTCCATGGATTGGCGCTATCCTCGCCGTAACGGAATCCCAGACCTGCGAAGAACTCCGCATTAAGCTCGTCGTCTGTCACCATACCTCCGTCAACCGATTCCGGAATACGCTCATAATCCTCTCCGGGAATGGCAAGCGATGCTATGGCATGATTGTTGGCAAGACCTGTCTCCGGAATTACAGGGAGGTAGACAGGATTCTCGAAGTCTTCTGTGTTCTCCCAGTCAATCTCGGCATTGTTGTAGGAGGTATAGCCGGCTATACGGTGTATGCTGTTCTCCATCACTCCAAGTGCCGCCGCATCGTCGGGAGCGGTCATCTTCTCGAGGTTGACAAAGTTACCCTCAATGATTACCGGAGAGGCTGCCGCGCGCTGACGCGCACCCTCCTGCTGTTCGCCATAGTAAGTGGCAAGTGAACCTACGATACCACCAGCCTTGTAGCCACCCTTGCGGGCCTTGGAAGTCACCTCCACAGTGCCCTCCACATAGCAGTTGCGCACAGTGGCACGGGCGCTGGTGCCGATGATTCCACCCACTGTATTAGCCGCCTTGAGGTCGGCATCGACATGACAATCTGTGAACACGCCATCTTTGTCGGCCTCTCCTATTATGCCGCCAAGATTCTCACCGGCCTCTATGCTGCCGATGAATGAACTTGACACGATTGATGAACCGGTCTTCCCTACAGCCGCCAGACCACCTACCGCGTAGAATGAGCTGCTTCCGGGCACAGAGATACGGGCGTTGCTTACCGAACAGTCTTTGATAACCGACCCTATGGCCATCTCTCCTACAAGACCTCCGAATTTTGTGTCATCCTCCCTATCTGCCTCTGCCAGAAGGCCGCGTACATGAACATTGTCGAGGATGGAGTTCATGAATGAACGGGCTATGAGCGCATTCGATGTCTCTGCCTTCATCACAACCTCGGCATTCAGGAAATTGAGATTGCTTATCGACGCATTCGAGACTGTGGCGAAGATCGCGCCACCCTTGGCGTCGTTGACTTTCAGATTGCTGATGGTATGGCCACCGCCATCTATATGCCCTGTGAAGGGTTTGGTGGAGCTGCCGATAGAGGCAAGTTCCAGTGCCGACGCGTCAATGTCGCTCACCACGGTGTAATAACCGTTGAGGTTACGGCGTATCTCACGGAAATCTCCGATATTGGCTATCTGATAAGGATTCTCCTGAGTGCCGTCGCCACCTTTGAAACTCTCAAGCGGAAGTGTATAGAAATCCTGTGTGTAACTATCACCTCTGTACACTACCAACAGACGTGGGTCGCTGTCAAGATTGAGCGGCATAATCATCCCGATGCTACCTTTCTCGGCATCCGGACCTAACTGCAGCAGGGTGTAGCCGTCGGGATTCAGCGTATTCTTAGGCTGCGCCACCAGCAATTCCTCCTGCGCACGTGAGCCGGAGATGGTGCGTTTCACAAGCACCATATACTCGTAGGCATCATCCGTATTGAAAAGGTAGGGGGAGAGAACTCCGGCATCGATATAGCACTGGGCAAGCTGCACACGTGTGCCCATGTTCACCTCATCCACATGATTGAGGGTGCCGTCGGGATTGATCCAGGCTATACGCATTATGTCGTTGCCGTCGGCATCCAGACCGGGAGTGCGCATTTCGGCCACATAGCAGTATGAATCGCCGTATGCCACACGGTCGAGGTTGGCAAGGAGCGCCTGTTTCTTACCGTTCTCATCTATCTGATAATTGAATTGGCTCTCGATCTCGCCGTTGGTCATGTTCACGAAACAGAAATCATAATCGCCACCCTGTGCCTTCACAAACATATATTGCGGAGCGAATCCCTCAACGTCGGTCATTGCAAGTGAGGAATCTGCAAGTTCGAAGATGGTGAACTCACGTTCGCCACGGCTGTCATATTTGTAATAATAGTTGGCGTAGTTATCATCGTCTGATATGAGGTAGTTCCACTTGGTGACGACGAATGAAGCGGTGCCATCCTTGGCAAACACCACATCATCGCGGTAGCCGAGCGCGCCCACACTGTAATATGAGAAATAGACGTCAGGGTCAGTATCCTTGACAACCGGTATGGATGTCACCTGCACAGGGTCGGTCACCACAGACTGACCCAGTTTGTAGATGGATACAATGAGATTGTTATCCTCTGTCTGGGTCTCCACGATATTGAAGCTGAAGTCATCAGATATCTCCGGCTCCTCAACCTGGACGAATGGCTTCTCATATTCGCATATCACATAATAGGGAGTGCTGTCGCTGAATAGCGACATAACGGGCGCCACATACTGCTGGTCGCCCTGATAACGCGACAGGGAGAGGTCTTTCTCAAGCACAAGCTTCGGACCGTCGGAGCCATAGGAAGCCTTTGAGTAGACCTCGATTTTCGACATATACGAATCGCGTATGGCCTGTAATGTGTCATCCACAGGCTCCACCTGATATTCATAGGCGAAAGTCATGTAGAACTCTTCCGACCATACATCCCTGGAGGCGTTGAGCACATCACTCAGCAGACCATCCATCTCCAGAACTACCTTGTCGTTGCCCTCTTCATCCTGAGCGCCTCCGAGCGAATAGACAAGTGTGCGGTAGTTGTTGACATAGTTGGGTGTGTTGCAGGCATAGGCCACCATCACCTCATATTTGTCGTCAAAGTTGAAAAACTTCTTTGTGAGCTGAGGCACGAGGCTGACGTCAACTGCCTTTATCTCACCTTCGCGCAGATGCACCTTGTCGCTCACCGACCCGTAATACTGAAGGTCGGAATCATAGATATCAAACCTATAGGAGGCCAGTGCCTCATAGGTGTAACTCTCAGCCTCTCTCTGTTCATATTCATACTTCACGGTGTAGAACCATGTGCTCCCATCCGGAGCGTCGATATACTCGAACGAATCTGAGCCCGGAAGCGTAACAGAGGGAGAAACTTTCATACGTGAGGCGGGACTTTTTGCCTTGTATCTGAATTTTTCAAGGCTGAAACCTGACGGCCTCCCTGCTCCCGGTGGAGCAGCCTGAGCCGACAACGGAACCATGACCATTGTCGCCATCAACAATGAGTTGTAGAATTTTCTCATACGATATTAGTTTGTTTGAATTAAATAACTTCAGTGATAATGACGCAAAGTTAACATTTCTTTTTATAAAATCAAACTTTCAACCACGTTATCCAATATTTCTCTCATTACAATCATTAAAATTAACAATTATTTTCTTAAATGACACCACACACCTCACTCTCTCATGAAATTATTTACCTGAGATAGCCGTCAAGATGTAAAGCCCACACCCCTCACCGGCCATCCACTCTAAGAAACTGTTTAAAATAAATTTTAGACAGTTTCTTAGTGAACCGAACCTTATATTTTTGTGTATTCAAATATATTCATTCGTATTATTCATTATTATTGTTGTAATTTTGTAAGTTGAAACATTTATAGAAATAACCTATGCCTAATGATTTTAAGGAAGTATCTGAAAGATACACCCTCCCGGAAGCTATCCGGGAGGCGCAGCGCTGTCTTAACTGCAAGGTGCCGCTCTGCCAGAGAGGATGCCCTGTAAGCAATGACATACCGGAATGGATTTCCGAACTCGCCAAGGGTAATTTCGGAAATGCCATGAAAATCATTCACCGCAAAAGCAATCTCCCGGCTGTGTGCGGACGCGTGTGCGCCCATGAACGACAGTGCGAGGGTAACTGTGTGCTGAATAAGAAGAACGACCCTATCCATATCGGCAAACTTGAAAGTTTCGTCTCCGACTTCGACTCCGAGGCCAACCTCTCGCATGAGAATATTCCGGAGAAGAACCGCGGACGCGTGGCCGTAATCGGAAGCGGACCCGCAGGACTCACCATCGCGGGCGACTTATCGCGAAAGGGATTCTATGTCGAGATTTTCGAGATGGAGCCTGAGCCGGGTGGCGTGCTGATGTTCGGCATACCGGAATACCGCCTACCCAAGGAGGTGGTGCGCCATGAGATCCAGAAAATCGAGAACCTCGGTGTGCCGTTCCATCTCAACACCACTATCGGCGAACATTTCACCGTAGACGACCTCTTCGCGCAGGGATTCGACGCCATATTCATGGGCACCGGCACAGGGCGTCCCAAGAAACTGGATATCCCGGGCATAAATCATCATGGCGTGCGCCAGGCCATATGGTTCCTGCGCCGCGTCAGCCTCTTCAACAGCGGCTACCTCAACCGCAACGAGGTGCTTATCAACGAGGGTGACAAGGTGTTTGTGATAGGCTGCGGCAATACGGCGATGGATGCCGCACGCACCGCCGTGCGTATGGGTGCAGCCGAGGTGACGGTGATATATCACCGCACCATAAATGAGATGAAGGCCCTGCGGGCTGAGTATGACGAGGCGGTGGCCGAGGGTGTGAAATTCATGTGGAAGTCTTCAGTGACACGTGTGCATGGCGCCGACAATGGCCGTCTCTCCTCAATTGAGGTGGATTGCGACGGCGAGAAGCTCTCGCTGCAGGCCGACTGGCTCGTGCTGGCCGTGGGAAGCGCCCCGGCCTCGCGTATCGTATCCACTACCGAGGGTATCGACGTTGATGACAAGGGATATGTGCTTACCCGCGACACCCCCTACGGAATGACCACCCGCAAAGGGGTGTTCGCCGGTGGCGACGTGGCAAACCAGCCTGCCACCGTGGTGCATGCCATGCGCGACGCCCAGCTTGTGGCCGAGGGGATAGCCCAGTATATAGATGCCGTCCGCCTTATGGATATAATAGGCTGACCATAACTTCTTCAGAGGAGTGTGTAAAGAGTGTGCGGAATTTTTTGTAATTTTGCACACTCTATTCATTTAAATATTCCATAATAACTTATCCACTATGGCTAAAATAGGAAGTGTGATGACCCCCAAGGGGCGGAAGGCCCTTCTGCTCGGAAGCGGCGAACTCGGTAAGGAGGTGGCTCTTGAGCTGCAGCGCCTCGGCGTGGAGGTCGTGGCATGCGACAAGTATCCCGGCGCACCGGCTATGCAGGTGGCCCACCGCTCTCATGTGTTCAATATGCTCGACGGCGACGAACTGCGCAGAATCGTGGAACTCGAACGCCCTGACCATATCATACCTGAAATCGAGGCTATCGCCACCCCCACTCTCGTTGAGCTTGAGAAGGAGGGTTTCAACGTAACCCCCACCGCTCGCGCCGCTTGGCTCACCATGAACCGTGAGGGTATCCGACGCCTCGCAGCCGAGGAACTGGGCATCACTACCTCTCCGTATATGTTTGCTTCTACCCGCGAGGAATTCGAACAGGCCATCGACACTATCGGACTCCCTTGCGTTGTGAAACCTGTAATGAGCTCATCGGGCCACGGACAGAGCACAATCCGCCGCCGCGAGGATATCGAGGCTGCCTGGAAAGAGGCCCAGGAGGGTGGCCGCGCAGGTGCCGGACGTGTAATCGTGGAGGGTTTCGTGGATTTCGATTATGAAATCACACTCCTCACAGTAAGAAGCGTGTCGGGCACCACTTTCTGCGAACCTGTGGGCCACATCCAGGTCAACGGCGACTACCGTTATTCATGGCAGCCACAGCCAATGTCGAACGCTGCTATCGAATCTGCCAAAGAGATTGCCCGTAAAGTCACCGATGCCTTGGGCGGATACGGAATATTCGGCGTGGAGCTCTTCATCAAGGGTGACAAGGTTATCTTCAGCGAGGTGTCGCCGCGCCCGCATGACACCGGCATGGTGACAATGATCTCGCAGGACCTCTCTGAGTTCGCCCTGCATGCACGCGCGCTGCTCGGACTCCCCGTACCCTCAATCAGATTCTACGCACCCTCGGCATCGCGCGCCATCGTGGTGGAGGGCGACACGGATTGTGTTGAGTTTGACAATCTTGAGGAGGTGCTCGCCGAACCGGGTACGCAGCTCCGGATATTCGGCAAACCTGAAGTGCACGGTCACCGCCGCATGGGTGTGATTCTCGCCACGGCCGACACTGTCGAGGAGGCCCGCGAGAAGGCTTCGCGCGCTTATGACAAACTCAAAGTCTCACTCGACTGACCATACTATATCAATAGCGGCATCACTCTGAATGCCGCTATTGATATAATCTATCGAAAAGCCTCATCTTTTCCCTAAGCCGGTTGTTAACTTTGCATCGAATTTAAAAAATGTAAAGTTATGACAACCTCTTTAATCATCTGGCTCGCAGTTGCCGTCATCCTCTCACTCCTTATTATCGTAAGAGTGATAAGCGAAATTTCATCTTCCAACACACATTCTGAAATGAATGCCGCTAAATCTCCCCGCAGATTCCGCCTTGTGGAACTCGGCAAGGAGGATGAGGAATTCTTTATACCGGGCGATAACTTCGAGTCATCTTTCAATGATCTCTATGACTCAAACATCAATTGAGAGGATCGAGCTGCATGAGCCAAATCCATATCTGAAGTCTACGTCACGCCTTTCATCCAAGGAGGTCTGTCTCTTCCTGGCTGAATATTCCGTAACGTTGCTGGGGTGCGGCGCCACCTGCATACGTCTGGAGAAGAACATCAACCGTATGGCAAAGGCATTCGGCAAGAAGGTGGAACTCACAATCATGCCGCGCCATATACATATGACCGTATGGGATGAGGAGGATGACGACCGGTTCACATCGATATCATCTGTCAAATCGGCCCCCATCAGTTTCAGCCTCAACACCCGTCTCAGCCAGCTCAGCTGGCAGGTCAAGGATGAGGGGCTCTCCCTGCACACGGCACGCGCCCGCTATGACGCCATCGCAAGCTCCGACTCCGAGAAACCCTGGCTGACACTCCTTCTGGCCTCGCTGGCCAACGCCTCGTTCTGCGGCATATTCGGGGGTGACCCCGTGGCCATGGCTATCGTCTTTATCGCCACTGCGGCCGGATTCAACCTAAAGCAGATGCTGGTGCGTCGCCATGTCGACACCCGTGTGGTGTTCTTCATATGCGCATTCGTATCATCTGTGATCGGAGCCACCGACTATCTATTCCCCACCAGCACCACCCCGGCCATAGCCGTAGGCACAAGCGTGCTCTATCTCGTGCCGGGAATACCGTTCCTGAACTCTTTCAGCGACCTCCTCTACCACCACTATATCTGCTCATTCAGCCGTTTCACCGACGCCACTGTGCTTACCGCTTGTCTCTCCGGTGGTCTCTGCTTAGGTATGAAACTGATGAAGGTGGGCATGTTCTGACCATTTATCCCCCTACTCCCCCACCCGCAATGCTATTCGAAGTATTAAAAGACGCTCTCTTCGCGGCTATGGCTGCCATAGGCTTCGGCTCCATCAGCCGGATTCCCCGACGCGCCTATCTCTGGTGCGGACTTATCGCCGCCATCGGCCACTCCACACGCTTCATCCTCATGAATAAGGACCTTCTTGACATGCATATCATAATAGCCACTTTCACGGCATCTTTCGTGATAGGCGTTCTGGCTGTCTTCGCCTCCCCGCTGGCCAAGACTCCCGCCGAGGCTTACCTCTTCCCGTCGCTACTGCCGATGATTCCGGGCATGTATGCCTACCGCTCGTTTGGTGGCCTCGTGATGTGTCTGTTGGGAAGCTCGCAGGAGAAATTCAATTTCTATTTCTACCAGTTTGCCGAGAACGGACTCATATGCGTGGCCATCATTTTCGCCATGGTCATAGCCGCCACTCTCCCGATATTCATGTTCAAGGGGAAAGCTTTCACCGCCACACGTTAAGATTATTATGGAATTGCGCCAGCTAAGATATTTTGTGAAGGTGGCGGAGACTCTGAATTTCTCCGAAGCCTCGCGCGAACTCTTCATAACACAGAGTACTCTCTCGCAACAGGTGCGCCAGCTCGAGGAGAGTCTCGGCACACAGCTACTCGTGCGCACCAGCCATTCGGTGGCTCTTACCGAGGCGGGCACCGAGCTCCTCCCTTATGCGCGCCTCACCCTGCGCGACGCCGAGCAATGCCGCCAGCGTATCGTCGACCTCGACGCCGGACTCGGCGGTCGCCTCGACATCGGGGTGACCTACTCCTTCAGCCCCATACTCACCGAATCACTCTTTGAATTCAAGGAGAAATTCCCCAAAGTCAAGCTCAATATCCTCTACAAACCTATGGCGGAGCTGATGGAGCTGCTCAGCGACCGTAAACTCGACTTCGTGTTGGCTTTCAAACCCACCAAACCGATTCCGGGAATCGAGTCGCATTTCCTTTTCCAGAATTTCCTTGCCGTGATTGTGGATGAGTCGCATCCCCTTGCCCGCGAGAAGGCGGTGACGTTCGATATGCTGCGGCGCTTTGACCTCGCCCTCCCCTCACGCGGACTGCAGGCCCGTAATCTCTTCGACCGTATTGTAGGGAAACGTATCGACGAGCTGCGGGTGAAGATAGAACTCAACGAGGTGAACATCCTCCTCAAACTGATACGTCAGGGGGGACTGGCCTCCGTGCTTGCCGAAGCCACCACCCTTAACGAGACAGGCATCTCAGCATCCCCCTCAAGGAGGAGGATGCTGAGATGGATGGCTGCGTGCATATTCTCAAGGATAGCTACCGAAAACGCTCCATGCAGGAATTTGTGAAGATTCTGAGCGGATCGCTCTCAGTGCGAGCCCGGCAGAATGCGTGGCTCTGATTCTTATACATATTATTACACTTCATGCCGTTTTGGTTAATATGCGTTAATCTCCATATTTGGGTTAAACCATATCACATTGTGTCGGTCAAAGAGACAAAACCAATACAAAAACAGTAAGAAAATAATAAAACAGAAACGATATGAAGAAAGTATTTTTGAGCCTCGCAATCCTCGCAATCTCTGCCTCCGGCGCATTCGCCGCCACCGACAACAACACCACCTCAACCTGCGCTACCCCCACTTGCACAGCGCAGACCGAGTGCACCAAGTCTGGCGAGAAAGCCGGCACTTGCGCCAAAGCCAAGAAATGCGATAAGGTGAAGAAAGGTGACAAGGCAAACAGAGCCGACTGTCCCAACAAGGCATTCGAAGGCCTCAACCTCACCGCCGAGCAGCAGACCAAGCTCAAGGAGCTCCGTGAGACCCTCCGTCCTAACAAGACAAAGGATGCCAAGAAAGAGGTGAAGGAGAAACTCACCGCCGAGCAGAGAAAACAGATGCAGGCCGAGAAGAAAGCCATGCGTCAGGATGCCGAGAAGAAATATCTCGAGGGTGTGAAGTCAATCCTTACCCCGGAGCAGTACACCAAGTTTCTTGAGAACAAGGCAACTGCCAAACCCGCACACAAGAAGACAGCCATGCGTCATAACGGCAAGAAAGCCTACAAGAACGCAAAAGCAGTGAAGCGCGCAGCCACCGAGAAGGCCGCAGCCACTCAGGCCAATGTGTGACAAAGCAATTTTTCAGCAAGATATTAAAGCCGTTTCCCAACCGGGGGAAACGGCTTTTCTGTTGTAAAAACTGACATTTATGGTGGATTATCCGCTATTTTTAGTTTTTTAAACCTCATATCTGTCAAAAAATCCACCGATTTTTAATTTTGATTTTGTATCTTTGCATCACGAATCAACTCATGGCGCCGGGCGCATGGCAACATTTGCCTGGTGTCCGGCTTAGAATCAACATGAAAAATATTGAAATGAAAAAGGAAATTCTCAACCGCGCAGCCGATAATATCCGTATCCTGGCTGCTTCCATGGTGGAAAAAGCGAAATCCGGCCATCCCGGTGGTGCGATGGGTGGAGCTGACTTCATCAACGTGCTTTTCAGCGAATACCTGATCTTCGACCCCAAGGACCCCAACTGGAAAACGCGCGACCGTTTCTACCTTGACCCGGGCCATATGGCACCCATGCTCTATGCCCAGCTCGCTATGTTCGGCAAGTACTCTATCGACGAACTCAAGGAGCTCCGTCAGTGGGGAAGCCCCACAACCGGCCACCCGGAGTTTGACATCGCCCGCGGTGTTGAGAACACCTCCGGCCCCCTCGGTCAGGGTCACACCTTCGCCGTAGGCGCTGCCATCGCCGCCAAATTCTTAGGCGCGCGCACAGGCGATCCCGGCTTTGAGAAGGAGACTATCTATGCCTATATCTCTGACGGTGGCATACAGGAGGAGATCTCGCAGGGCGCAGGACGTATCGCCGGCCATCTCGGTCTGGGCAACCTCGTGATGTTCTACGACTCCAACGACATCCAGCTCTCAACCACTACTGCCGAGGTAACAACAGAAGACACCGCGATGAAATATCGCGCATGGGGATGGAACGTAATGGAGATCAACGGCCACGACGTAGAGGAGATCCGCATGGCTCTCAATGCCGCCAAGGCTGAGCGCGAGCGTCCCACACTCATCATCGGCAAGTGCATCATGGGCAAAGGTGCCCGTAAGGCCGACAACTCATCTTATGAGTGCAACTGCAAGACTCATGGCGCACCTCTCGGCGGCGACGCTTACCGCAACACTATCATCAATCTCGGCGGCAACCCCGATGATCCGTTCGTGATCTTCGACGAGGTGAAGGCTCTCTATGCCGACCGTGCGAAGGCTCTCGAGGGTATCGTGGCTGAGCGCAAGGCAGAGGAGAAGGCATGGGCTGACGCCAATCCCGAGAAGGCTGAGGCTCTCAACGACTGGTTTGAGAACAAGGCCCCGAAGATCGACTGGAGCAAAGTCGAGCAGAAGGAGAACGATGCCACCCGTAACGCCTCAGGCGCTGTACTGGCTCAGCTCGCCCAGCAGGTTCCCAATATGATCTGCTCTTCGGCCGACCTCTCAGAGTCAGACAAGACCATCTCATTCCTCAAGCAGACCAAGGCTCTTGAGAAGGGCGACTTCTCAGGCGCGTTCTTCCAGGCAGGTGTGGCTGAGCTCACAATGGCTTGCTGCTGCATAGGCATGGCTCTGCATGGTGGTGTCATCGCTGCCTGCGCCACATTCTTCGTATTCTCCGATTATATGAAGCCCGCCATCCGTATGGCTGCCCTGATGGAACTTCCCGTGAAGTTCATCTGGACTCACGACGCATTCCGCGTAGGTGAGGACGGCCCCACTCACGAGCCCGTTGAGCAGGAGGCACAGATCCGTCTTATGGAGAAGCTGAAGAATCACCATGGCCGCAACTCGGTACTCGTGCTCCGTCCGGCCGACGCGCTTGAGACCACCGAGGCCTGGAAATTGGCTATGGAGAATGTCTACACCCCGACAGCCCTCATCCTCTCGCGCCAGAACATCAACAATCTCCCCGCCGGCAACGACTATTCGCTCGTTGAGAAGGGTGGTTACATTGTTGCAGGTTCTGATGCCAATCCTGATGTTGTGCTGGTTGCCACCGGTTCTGAGGTGTCGACACTCGTCGACGGTGCAAAGAAGCTCCGTGAGGATGGTCTGAAGGTGCGCATCGTGTCGGTTCCTTCAGAGGGACTTTTCCGTTCACAGCCCTCAGCATACCAGGAGGAGGTTCTTCCCAAGGATGTGAAGAAATTCGGACTCACAGCCGGTCTTCCTGTAAACCTTCTCGGTCTTGTGGGCACCGACGGCAAGATCTGGGGTCTGGAGTCATTCGGTTTCTCAGCACCTTACAAGGTGCTCGACGAGAAACTCGGCTTCACTGCTGACAACGTCTACAACCAGGTAAAATCGATGTTCTGAGGTCATAATCAATGACATAAAAAAAAGCGGAGGGGTCTCACGACTTCTCCGCTTTTTGTATCATGACGTTTAGGTTGTTTATTCCTTTTTATCTGCCATGAAGCGTTCTCTAAATCTATGCGACGAAATTAACAAAATATATTTAATTATCCAAATTTTAATTAAAATAATCGCTTCCTATCCCTCAAATTTCCTTTTTTCCCTATTTCATGAAGGCGATTGTGAGGACAGTGGCGCACATGAGCAGGAGCAGAATGCCTCCCGACCATATCGCCACTCTTTTCTTGGGGGTTTTCTTTTCACTTCTTATATACGCGCCCGCCGAGACTCCATATACGACTCCAAGAAAAGGCAAAAACATGCTTATAGTCTGGAGATCCATAATGTTACAGGTAGTTAATGATTACAGGTAATTAAATTTCAATGTAGATACCTACGACGTCTCTTGTCATAGTGCCCGTAAAATTACACATAATTTCCAAATCTGCAAAACCAAACCATCAAAATCCACCAAAAATCCACCCCCTCATCCATTAAAAAGAAGCCTTCACCCCGATTTTCACATACGGTAACGATAATCAATATCATCTCCGGGTCATTCTTTATATTCTTAATTTATAAATCCTTAATACAATTTATGTTAATTATAATTAAATTTAACATGATATTTTTATTATTTATCTGAAATACATATCTTTGAAAAAAAATATTTCATTCATAACCTTTTAATACTAATTACATGAATAATTTTTACTCTGTAGTATTGGCAGGTGTGCTTGGATCATTGGCCATGCCAGTAATGGCATTCTCTACCAATGACGCCGCCACTCTGCAGCCAACAACTCCCAAAGCACTTATTCCCAGAATAGTGGAGAATGCCCGTATGCCGGAAAGAATGCCTGAATTTGGCGATCCTACCGCCATAATCACCGAGGCACCTGCCGGAGAGACTAAACAGTATGTCCGAGACGGATATTATTGGTATCCTTACTGGGGATACATGATGTTCGACTACAAGTCGAATACCTGCGCTGAGATGGTGGAAGGAGATGACGGTTTCACCTACATCAAGAATCCCTATTCCAACTTCGTGAGTGACACTTACCTGAAGGGGAAACGTGAGGATAACAAAATCAAGGTTACCCTCCCACAGCCAATCTATCAGGAACCAAATCTTACTGAGCCGGGGAAGACCAACACCTATTATGCCGTAATAATGGTTGAGGAGTATGTCGGAAGCGACTATTACATGGTGACTGACCAGACAGAACTGACCTATACCGTGGATGGGGACAAGATCACCCTCGACCTGGGCTACATACCTCAGCAGGACCCATGGGGAGGTTGGCAATATCCATACTATATTCTCGGACTTGTGACCGATGAAGGAATTTGGATGTCGGAGGGGGAAGCCCTACAGACCTGGACACCTTTTGAAGGTAAACCGGTTGAGACTCCCGAAGATCTCCAGTTTGAAGACTGGGCCATGACCACTTCCGACGGTGGGCAGTTCGTGAAACTCGGGTTCACAGAAGATAGTGTGTATGTGAAGGGTATCCTCCCTGCTATGCCTGAGGGTGTTTTCAAAGGTGATATTGACGGAGATAAGATTTTAATCTCCTCCGGCCAATATATCGGCATATACAATTCCGACACCTATACATATGTGGCAGGTGTGGAATATGATGCAGAGAATAATCCTTCATATGTAGACCAACTGGTATTCAAATATGATAGGCAGACCAACACCATCTCTCTTGACGATAATCATGCGATTGCTTACAGCCGCGTGCCGGATGCTCTTTCCGTTATAAAAATGTGGAGAAATACGATGTTCCGCATGCAGCCTGTCGATATCGATCATACACCGCTTGCGCCATCTATCGTAGAATACAAGGCATTCTCCGACGAGGAGGGACAGGGATTCTTCAGAATCAACCTGCCGATTACAAACAAAGACGGCTATCTGCTCAACGACAAAAATATGTACTACAACGTCTATTTCGACGGTGCTCTTGAAACATTCTACACTGACGAGTATACCCGTCTGGAGTATGACATGACAGATATACCCTATACCTTCGGCGATGGCTGGAATTTCTATGCACTCGGCACGGTTCATGTGCTCTATTATTATTCACGAGGTGTGAAAACTGCCGGGTTCACATTGTGCAATAAGGTAGATGGGGTGGTTTACTCATCTCCGATGACCATTCTTGATCTGGCGACGGGGGAAGTCACAACCGATATAAAATCCATCCGCGCAAATGCGCAAGTAATGGCTGAGGAATGGTATTCTCTCGACGGAAGAAGAATCAAACGTCCCGAATCTGGTATATTCATACACAGAACTATTCTTAATGATGGCTCTGTCAACGTTGAGAAAGTAAGGGTGAAATAATTGAGCTGTATAATCCAACATTGCTTTTTATGACAAAAACAGCTAATATAACAATAGCTGCTCTGGCCCTGTTCGCAGGGTCAGAGACAGCTTTGGCTACCATATTGCCCGTCTCTTTCGGCCAAGGGGAGAATCTTGAATTTGGAACTCAGAAGAAGGAGATGTACGAGGTGGCGTTAAGAATCACGCCCGGTGAATTTGAGGGAGGTAAAATCACAGGCATCCGTGTGCCTGTGCGCAATGCCGATATATCGGGGGTTAAATTATGGCTCTCGCGCGAACTTAAAGTTGAATTAGTGGATGGAAAGAATATCACCGTACCAGACATACTCGAACTCCCCGCAACAATCAACAACGATGGAATAGCAAGCGCCACCCTTGATGCGCCATGCCCAATACCACCGGAGGGCATATATGTAGGATATTCGTTTGATGTGGAGACCCTTACAAATGAGACAAAATGGCCTCTTTTCGTCTCCAAATCTTCATCTGAAGAGGGATTCTATTTCCGTTCGTCACGCTCTTACAGAGAATGGAATAACTTCTCAACAGAATTCGGAATAGCTACAGAATTAGAGTTCGATATTGATTATGATTTCAAACCTGATGCAGTGGAGCTTGTGTCAGTAGGTACTGTAAGAGCCAACTATGGCGAACCCTTTACTGTGCCTGCCATACTTGAAACCCATGGTTATCAGGAGGTATCCTCAATCGATTTTGAATATAGTTTCGGCAGCGTGGAGGGCTCAACGCATTACGTTCTCCCTACTCCGGTTCCAGCCATATACGGTCGTCGTCTTAATGTGGATCTACCTTTCGCAGAATGTACCGAACGTAATAACCATGAATTGGAAGTGACAATTACAAAAGTCAACGATGCAAACAATGCCGACGGCTCACCCACGGCCATAGGGGCTGTTAACATTATCTCCCACACCGCTCGTAAACGAGTGGTAATGGAGGAATACACTGGTACCTGGTGCGGATTCTGCGTCAAAGCAGCCGCAGCAGTTGAACACATGGTAAGCCTATATCCTGACGATTTCATACCATTGGTGCTTCACGGGGGCAGCAGCGACCCAATGTGGGCGCTTGAGACATTCCCCAATTCCGTACCCGGCTATCCTCACTGCTGGATTGACCGGGCCTTCGACTGCGACCCTTACGATGGGCTGCATGGAGAGGAATTTTTCGGAATGGAAAAAACTTTCCTTGAGCAAAAGGCCATTCCAGCTCCGGCCGATATCGATATCCATGCCGATATCGACGAGAATTTCAATATAAGCGTTTCAACGACTGTCTCTTTTGTGGAGATTCCCGGCTCAAAATATAAACTGGGATATGCCCTTCTTGAGGATAACATGTCAGGTACAGGCCCGAGATGGTCTCAATCAAACTATTACAGCGGTTCTAATTCTGAAAAGTATATCCCGGAGATGGAGCGCTTCTGCAATGGCAATTCCTATGTAGTAGACATGGTGTTCAATGAAGTGGTAGTTATGGCTCCTGATATAATGGGTGTGGATGGAAGTGTTGAATTTGTAAATACAGACATCCCTATAACCCACGAATATATCTTCCCGGAGGTTGTTAATGCTACCAATGTATTCAACGAATCTATTATACAGAACACGTCAAACCTCAGCGTGGTAGCCTTGCTGATCGACACTTCTGACGGGCATATAGCCAACGCTAATAAGGTAAAAATCGGACAAAGCAGTGTGGGGCTTATAGACTCAGCCCCCCGCGAAGTCAAGGAATATGTGTGGATGAGTTGCGATGGAAAGATTATTGACCAACCTTGCAAAGGTATCTGCATACGCCTGACACGCTATACCGACGGCACTTTCTACACGGAGAAAATATTTAACAAATAAACCTGATTAAACATAAATCGAAGGGCGGCCTGATGTTTCAGACCGCCCTCTTTTTATAACTCAATATCCTCTTTTCTTCCTCAACGCCTTGTCTTCCTCAAATAAAATACGTAATTTTGTAAGAGAAAGATGCTTTATGACAACAATCTTCAAACACGTTTGATAGCAGATAGTAAAAACGTCATTGACGAAGTGTTATATAACAAGATTAAAGAGAATTATGTCAGATAAAGATATATTAAACCAACGGAATATTTTGAATGAAGCTCTGAAGGAATCATTCAGAAAAATGATTGAGCTGAAGAAAAAATTAGGACAACCGATAGTCACAAGCGACAGCGAAGGGAATCCTATTGTCATAAGTGCTGAAGAGGCTGAAAAAATTGTTTACAATGACTGATCTCCCTGAAGCGCAGTACGCCTAACCCGGGAAGTCAAGCAATATCGGGAAGTCAAGCAATATCGGGAAGTCAAGCAATATCGGCACAGCCGGTATGTACGGTCGGTTTTTAGTTTTTTTAAGTGTCGTAGGGCAAACCTTAACGTCGGGTTCGGGGTTCTGTATATAAGAAACGTTCTATAGACGGCTACCCCCGGAGATGGAGGAGTCGTCAAGGATATTTTATTAACAAAACTAAAAACACGTAAATAAGAAATGGAAACTATCATTAACACCCACATCCCCGAGTTCTCAGTTCAGGCATACCACAACGGTCAGTTCGAGACCGTCACAGATAAGGACGTCCTTGGCAAGTGGGCGGTATTCTTCTTCTATCCCGCCGACTTCACTTTCGTATGCCCTACCGAACTTGTTGACCTCGCCGAGAAATATGACAAACTCAAATCGATGGGTGTAGAGGTATTCTCAGTAAGCACAGACTCGCATTTCGTGCACAAAGCTTGGCACGATGCGTCAGAGAGCATCAAGAAAATCAACTATCCCATGCTCGCCGACCCCACAGGTCTTCTGTCGCGCGCTTTCGGTGTCATGGATGAAGCTTCGGGTATGGCAGTGCGCGGAACATTCGTAAGCGACCCCGAGGGCCTTATCAAGCTCGTTGAGATTCAGGATAATAACATTGGCCGTAACGCCGATGAGCTCCTCCGTAAAGTTGAGGCCGCTCAGTTCGTAGCTGCTCACCCCGGTGAGGTTTGCCCCGCCAAGTGGAAAGAGGGTTCTGCTACACTGAAGCCCAGTATCGACCTCGTAGGTAAAATTTAATATTGACCCTAAGACCGTATAAGTATGCTTGAGAAAGATATATTGGATCAACTCAAGAGCATCTTCTCAAATCTGGAGACTTCGGTCACTCTCGTGGTGACCGGGGTCTCTTCTCGTAATGAGACACAGCAGATGCTTGAGTTTGCCCGTGATTTCGCTTCGGTTTCCGACGCTCTCTCCGTCAAGGAGATTGACGCGCCCACCGAGGAGAACGCCCCGGTGATGCAGATATGGCGCGACGGCAACCCCACCGGGGTGTCGTTCTGCGGAATCCCCAACGGCCATGAGTTCACATCGCTCATCCTTGCGGTGCTGAATGCTGCCGGACTGGGGAAGAATCTTCCCGATGAGGCCATGCGCCGACGCATCGAGAACCTCCAGGGTCCGGCCGACGTCTTCACTTTCGTGTCGCTAACCTGCACCAACTGCCCTGACGTGGTGCAGGCCATGAATGTGATCTCGCTCCTCAACCCGAGGTTCAAGAATATGATGGTGGATGGTGGCGTGGCCCCGGATATGGTGAAGGAGTATAACATCCAATCGGTGCCTACCGTCTACGCCAACGGCGAGCTCCTTGCCGTGGGACGAAGCGACCTCGGTGACCTGGTGGGTAAACTGGAGAAGGCTTTCGGCTCATCCCCCACCCCGGGACTGGATGACATGACCCCGATTGGCTTCGACGCCATCGTGGCCGGTGGTGGCCCCGCCGGAGCGGCCGCTGCCATCTACCTTGCCCGAAAGGGTATGCGCACGGCTGTCGTGGCAGGTCGTATCGGAGGCCAGGTGTCTGACACGACTGATATCGAGAATCTGATATCTGTGCCGCTCACCACCGGAACTAAACTTGCCGCCGATATCCGCACCCATCTGCAGGCGTATGACATAACTCTCTTCGACAACCGTAAAATCACCTCTGTCGAGCTTAAGGATTTCCCGAAGCGGATAAAGGTGGAGGGTGGCGAGACTTTCGAGGCACCTGCCGTTGTGATTGCCACAGGCGCATCCTGGCGACACCTCAACGTGCCCGGCGAGGATGACTATATCGGCCGTGGCGTGGCTTTCTGTACCCACTGCGACGCTCCTTTCTATGCCGGCAAGGATGTGGCTGTCGTTGGTGGCGGCAACTCGGGAATCGAGGCTGCCATCGACCTTGCAGCCATATGCCGTCATGTTGATGTCTTCGAATTTCTTGATGAACTGAAGGCTGACGAGGTGCTCCAGAAGAAACTCGCCACTTTCAATAACGTGGATATCCACCTCTCTTCGGCTCTGACTGAAGTGGTGGGCGACGGTAAGAGTGTCACCTCCGTGAAGGTGAAAGACCGCAAGACTGAGGAGGTGAAGGATTATCCCGTCCAGGGTGTGTTCGTACAGATCGGCCTCACGCCAAACAGTGCCCCCTTCTCTGAGGAGGTGCCTGTGAACAAACGTGGCGAGATTGAGACCGACAATGCCGGACGCACATCCCTGACCGGCGTATATGCCGCCGGAGATGTCACCGACGTTCCCTACAAACAGATTGTAATATCAATGGGCGAGGGAGCAAAGGCTGCCCTCTCGCTTGTGGATGACCGTATGCGCGGTGTGATTCCATCATGACACATATCATGCTTTATCGCCGGCTTCCTTCTCGAGGAAGAGACGCTTGTATTCAACAGGCGTTACCTTGAGGAACTGCGGCACGTAGGCCTCCCAGTCATCGAGCATCCTCTTGGCCAGGGCACTCCTCGTGTGGCGGTAATGACGTTCTATAAGAGTTCTGAGCTCATCTTTCTCATCCTCTCCGGTGAGAAGGGTGAGCTCTACCATTTCCATGTTGATGTAGTTGTCGACATCGCCACGGCGGTTCCAGATATAGGCTATGCCTCCGCTCATTCCGGCGGCGAAGTTGCGCCCGATCTTTCCGAGCACGACAACCCGGCCGTCGGTCATATATTCGCAGGCATGGTCGCCCACACCCTCCACCACGGCAACAGCGCCGCTGTTGCGCACCGCGAAACGCTCACCTACACGGCCGTTCACCCACAGTTCGCCTGATGTGGCTCCATAGAGAAGGGTGTTCCCTGCGATGGTGTTGTTCTCGGCCTCGAAAGTGGCATCGCGGGGTGGCACCACTATTATGCGTCCGCCGGAAAGTCCCTTGCCAAGGTAGTCGTTGGCATCCCCCTCCAGACGTAAGGTGACACCGCTGCAAAGGAAGGCACCGAAACTCTGTCCGGCCGAGCCCGAGAAGGTCAGTTCCACGCTGTTCTCAGGAAGTCCGTCGCCACCGAAACGTTTCGTGATGTAACCGCTCAGCATAGCCCCTACCGAACGGTCGGTGTTGACAATCGGCATACCCAACGATATGGGCTGACGGGCATCGATGGCGTTGCTGATAAGCTGCAGCAGGGCCTTGTCTTTCACTCCGTCGAGTTTATGGTCTTGCGGCGACGTGTAGTGAAGTGTGGCGTCGGGTCCGCTCACGGGCATATGGAAGAGACGCGAGAAGTCGACCTTCGACCCCTTCGAGGCGGGATCAAGTTCCCTCTTGCAGAGCATGTCGGCGCGTCCCACAATCTCGTCGAGATTGCGGTAGCCCATTGAGGCGAGACGCTCCCTGATGCTTCTGGCCATGAACCGGAAATAATTCACCACATACTCGTAGCGCCCTATGAATTTACGTCGCAGCTCAGGATTCTGTGTGGCCACACCCTTCGGGCAGGTGTTGGTGTGGCATTGGCGTATCATGCAACAGCCGAGCACAACGAGAGCGGCTGTTCCGAAACCGTATTCCTCTGCTCCCAACAGGGCGGTGACAATGACATCGTGCGGACTCTTCAGCTGGCCATCTACCTGCAGACGCACCTTTCCGCGCAGATTATTCATCACGAGAGTCTGCTGAATCTCCGCCAGACCGATCTCGGCGGGGACTCCGGCATGTTTCATTGAGCTGGCCGGGCTTGCTCCGGTGCCTCCGTCGCAGCCGCTTATAAGGATTTTGTCGGCTTTGGCCTTGGCCACACCTGCGGCTATTGTGCCGACTCCGCTCTCGGCCACAAGCTTGACGCTTATCAGGGCCTCGGGATTTATATTCTTGAGGTCGAAAATAAGTTGGGCCAGGTCTTCAATCGAGTATATGTCGTGATGTGGCGGGGGTGAGATCAGGGTTATGCCGGGCAGTGAGCGGCGCGTGCGCGCAATCACCTCATCCACCTTGAATCCGGGGAGCTGTCCACCCTCACCGGGTTTGGCACCCTGCGCCACCTTGATCTGTATCTCGTCGGCATTCACAAGATATTCGGCATCCACTCCGAAGCGTCCCGAGGCCACCTGCTTCACGCTGCTGCGTGCCCAGGTGCCATCCTCGCGCACCTTGTTGCGTTCGGGATCCTCGCCACCCTCTCCGGTGTTGCTCATACCTCCGATGCTGTTCATGGCTATGGCAAGCGCCTCATGGGCCTCCTTGCTTATGGCTCCGAACGACATCGCCTCCGTGCAGAACCTGCGCATGAGGCTCTCCTCGCTCTCAACCTCCTCTACAGGTATGGGCTGGCGGTCGCTTCTCACCTCCATTATGTCGCGCAGGAAAATCGGGTCGGGCTTATCCTCGACAAGCGACACGTATTCCTTGAACTTGTCGTAGTCACCCTTCATCGTGGCAGCCTGGAGGGCGCGTACCACCGGTGGATTCCAGGCATGCTGCTCACCATTCTTACGGAATGAATAGTTGCCGAAGTCTATGAGTTTAGCCTCCTCCTCCCCAAAGGCGAGACTATGGTTATGGAGCACGTCGGCACACACCTCATCAATACCGATACCCTCGATAGGCGACGGTGCCCCACCCATATAGCGGCTCAGCAGACGGGAACTCACACCGAGCGCCTCGAAGAGGGCGCAGCCACGGTAACTGCGGATGGTGCTTATGCCCATCTTCGACATTATCTTGAGAATACCTTTGTTGACGGCTTTGATATAATGCTTCTCGGCACCTTCGTAGTCGAGCTGCAGTTCTTTCTTATCCACAAGGTCCTGCAGGATGGCGAATGCCATGTAGGGATTCACCGCGCTTGCGCCGTATCCCATCATAAGGGCCACGTGCATCACCTCGCAGACTTCGCCCGTCTCAACTATGATGGCTATCTGCGAACGTTTGTGGCGTGCCACGAGATGGTGGTGCACGGCCGACAATGCCAACAGGGAGGGTATGGCGGCATGACGGGCGTCGACTCCACGGTCGGATATCACCATGTAATTATAGCCGTTGTCGACGGCCTCCTCGGCTTCGGTGCAGAGGCGCTCGATGGCGCTCTCCATGGCCTTCACTCCCCCTTCGGCCTCAAAGGCCATCGAGAGGGTGATTGTGTTGAACCCTTTGTATTGCAGATGACGCAGTTTGTCGAGCTCGCTGTCCGAGACAATCGGCGACGGCATCCTCACCACATTGCAGAGTTCTGCCGAGGGCTGGAGGATGTTTTTCCTGACGGCCCCGACGTAGCTGGTGAGCGACATCACGAGTTCCTCACGTATCGGGTCGATCGGGGGATTGGTGACCTGTGCGAACTGCTGACGGAAATAGTTGAAGAAGCGTTGCGGCATCTTCGAGAGCACGGCCGGAGGGGTGTCGTTCCCCATCGACGCGAGTGGCTCCTGCGAGGTGACGGCCATCGGTTTTATGATACGCTCGATATCCTCGTAGTCGTAGCCGAAAGCCACCATGGTACGCTCACGGTCGGGCACCTCATGCTTTACCTTGCGCCCGCTGCTGATGTCGCTGAGCACGATACGGTTCTGGTCGATCCATTCATAATATGGATGCTCGTTGGCGAGCTCTCGTTTTATGTCGCGGTCAACGAGAATCTTACCCTCCTCCGTATCTACCATTAGTATCTTGCCGGGCTTGAGCCTCGATTTATGCTCGATATCGGCAGGGTCTACGGGGAGCACGCCTGTCTCTGAGGCCACCACCATCTCGCCGCTCTTGGTGATCAGCACGCGTGCCGGACGCAGACCGTTGCGGTCGAGCATCCCCCCGGCGTAGCGGCCGTCGGAGAATATTATCGCAGCCGGGCCATCCCAGGGGGCCATGAATATCGAGTGGTATTCATAGAAGGCGAGGAGCCGCCGTGAGAGGGGGTTCTGGTCGTTGCAGCTCTCGGGCACAAGCATGGCCAGCGCGTGCGGGAGACTCATACCTGAACGCACAAAGAATTCGAGGGCGTTGTCAAACGAGGCGCTGTCGCTCATGCCGGGCTGTATCACCTCACCTATGTTTTTCATCTCACCTAAATTCTCGGGCTGTATCACGGCCTCGCGCGTAGACATCCAGAAGCGGTTGCCGCGTATGGTGTTGATCTCGCCGTTATGCCCTATCAGACGGAAGGGCTGGGCCAGGCGCCAGGTGGGGAAGGTGTTGGTGGAGAACCGTGAATGCACAAGAGCGATGGCGCTTGTGAAGTAAGGGCTCTGAAGGTCTTTGAAATATGCCCGCAGCTGGAGCGACGAGAGCATACCTTTATATATGAGTGTGCGCGTGGAGAGGCTCACTATGTAACATGATTCCTTGTCGGCTATGGCGTCGCATCCTAACACAGCCTGCTCAACACGTTTGCGTATCACATAGAGCAACCCCTCAAGCCGCTCGCGGTTGTCACACCCCACGATGAAGAGCTGACGTATCACCGGTTCGGTGACGAGTGCGTCGTGGCCTAATACGGATGAATCCACAGGCACGTCGCGGGTGTGCATCAGGAAGAGCCCCTGCGCCTTGATCTCACGGTCGATAATCTTCTCGAACTGTTCCCTGTCAGAGTCATTCTTGGGGAGGAACACCATACCCACGCCGTATCTCCCCTTTTCGGGCACGGGTATGCCGTTCAGAAGTATATACTCATGTGGGATCTGCACCATTATCCCGGCGCCGTCTCCCGTCTTGTCATCGGCTCCCTCGGCTCCGCGGTGGGCCATATGCTCGAGCTCCGACAATCCCTGGTCGACTATCGAATGATGTTTGCTGCCGTCAATCTTCACTACAAGACCCACGCCGCAGGCGTCGTGCTCATAGTCGGGCGAATATAGACCAATGGATCTATCAGGTGAATAGTTTTGTCGTGAAATCATATACTTAAATTTACTGTAGAAACCTATATCAAATAAAAACTTGACAAAGTTAGGAATAATAATCTATTTATCAAACATTATAACCATAAAATTTGAAAATAGTTAAAAAAAGGATGCGAATATTTTTATATAGCGAAGCCGGGAGTGATTGTCGGCTGACAATCACTCCCGGCCAATTCTATCATTTTGCAGGTATGTTATCTCTTATCGTCGGGGGATGTGGAGCGCAACCCTTTCACTTCGACAGTTCCGGCGGGTTTTCCGTCGTGAAGAAGCCTCTCGACTGTCTTGTGAAGTTGGGTGGTCTCTTTCTTAAGGTCGCGCACTCTCTGCTTGAGGGTGAAGTTCTTGCGGTATATCACCATCAGCAGAATCACGAATATGAGCAAAGCCACAAGAGCCACTGTTATCACTTTCTGCCCCGCCATCAGCTCCGAATCGCGTCGCAGCATCTCTGACTCGTTGCGTTCAGCCTTAAGCGTCTCCACGTCGTAGCGTGTCTGCAGCTCACGGTAGGCCTCTTCGGAATTCGACTTCAGCTGCTGCTCCAGCTCCATGTTATATTCTTTCAGGGCTGTCAGTGTGGTGGCGCTGTCGCCTATTGAGTCAGAAGCGATGACGAGCATTCCGAGAAGGTCGCGGTAGATATTGCTGTTGGCCGTCGACTTATCCTTCATCATCTGGATAGCTTTCTTAAGACGGGGCACAAGGGCGGCATAGTCCTTCTCGGCCATCAGACGGTAGATTGTGGGGCGTCCCTCTCCATAGAAATCGTCGGCCACCTCGCGGTTCTCCTCGGCCAGAAGGGCACATTTGGCGTAGTAATCCTTGATTTCCTCTTTTGTCAGCCCCTTGTAGTTGCTGAGCATCCGCCGGTAGCAGATATAATAGTAACGGTCGTAGTTGCGGTAAGTGCGTCCCATTGAATGGTATCTCTCCTCCAGATGTGAGATGACATCGATCAGGGCCTGGTCGGCCTCTATGGCCTTGCGGTAATTCCCATTCTGGCTATGGCATATCGCCGAGGTGGTGTAGAAGAGATTGCGGATATAGTAGCAGTCGGGCGGGAGACGGGATATCATCTTCTCCAGACGGTTCAGATATTCAAGATATAGATTGCCTCTCGCGCCGGCTCCAACGAACACCACCATACGGTAGAGGTCGAGGATATCCTCGAACAGGTCGTTCTTTGGCGTCATGTCCTCCTTGGCGTATCGCAATATCGCATCGCGGAGATCCTCTTCCGGTATGTAGGAGGCCTCATCCATGGCCCGCTGCACATGCACGAAGAGCTCGCATGCCTTACGGTGGTCCCTGTCCTCGATATTAGAGGCGTAGTAGAGGAGCTTACGGTCATTTTTCAGTTGTTTGCGTGTGAGACTTGCCATCTGGGGCACCATATCTATGAGGGCCACCTGATGATTCATCCTCACTGCCAGGTCAAGCAGTTCCCAACCCACAGGTTCCTTGCGGCCCTGGTCGCTGGCATCAAATATGTCATAGAGAAGGCGTAAACTGTCGGATTGCGTTTTTGCCACAGCGAGTCTCACCTTGAGGCTGTCTGCAATCTCCTGAGTGCCTATGGCATGGCACACCATTGTGGGGATAACGAGGGCGATAATTAAGAGAAATGATTTAAGATGTTTCACTGGAAAGTATGTTGGGAAAAGATTATATAGATTGATGTAACGCATTTTGTTTACCTGGAAATTGAAAAAAATCTCTTTAGACGTTGCACGACACCAGACGCACCTCATCCACATCCTTTATACCGGAAATATGACTCATGATTTTCTGAAGTTCCATATATGAGTGTACTCCGAAAGAGATATCGATTGTGGCGATTGAGTCGACGGTGTTGGTGTTGTAATTGTCGATGTTGAGGTTAAGTTTGTTCGAGATGCAATCAACAAGGTCAAGGAAAAGATGGTAACGGTCGACAGCCTTCACTGCCACTGTCACTGGATAGAGGCGCCCGTCGGGGACGTAGTCAACGCTTACTATATCGTCGCCAAACTGAGAGGCCATCCTTATGGCCACCTGGCAGTCGCGCTTGTGCATCGTCACCTTTCCATTCTTGTCCCTGAAACCTATCACCTCCTCGCCGGGAATCGGATGGCAATGCGGACAACGGTTGAATTTCGGTTCGGGACGGCTGTCAAGGAAGGCGTTGATGGCATTACGGGCCTTGTAGGTGACAACTGAGTTAAGCCGGTCGGGCGTCGGCTCCACATCAGGGTCAGTAAAGATCTGCACCACATCGCCGCGGCGCAACTGTGCCTTGATTGAACTGAGGAAGCCGTTTACACGACCATATTTCGCGTGATTGCCAACCTCGTCGGATATTTCGTAAGCGAAGTCGAGAAGAGATGACTTCTGCGGAAGTATAACGGCCTTCCCCTTGGGGGTGAACACCATTATATCGTCGTTATAGAACGAGCTTGTCACCCGCTCCATGAAATCGATTCCGTTGGCATGGCTGTCTATGTCGCGGAGCACATGGCGGAATTTCTCAACCCAGCGGCCGATGATGTCATGTGAGTTCTCTGCACGGTAGCCCAACTGTGAATTGCGCGACATGCGCTCGCTGCTTATATGCACCTCCTGCCAGCGGCCGAAGTCGGCAAGGAGTTTCACGTGGAAGCTCTGGTAACCGTTCTCCTTCGGAGAGTCGATGTAATTTGAAATTCCTCCCGGCTTCTCCTTGAAACGGTCAGTAAGGATTGAATATATGTGAAGGGCCATTGTCTTCTCATCAACATCGGGGGGAGTGGTGAAGACAACATCGGTGAAATGACGATATTTGAGATGGTTGAAATCATCGCCGAATTTCCTCATCTTGCGCCACACGCTGTAAGGCTGACGGTAGTCCACTTTGACCGACGCCTCTATTCCTGCCTCGGCGAGGGTGCATTCAATCTGGATGCGGAAACGCTCAAGGCGGTCATGCTGCTGCGCCATGTCGTTCATGATGAGGGTTGTGATCTCCTCAAACTCATGAGGGCATCTGAACCTGAGACTCAGATTCTCGAGTTCAGTCTTGACATGATAAAGGCCCAGGCGGTTGGCAAGGGGGGCATAGAAATAATCTGTTTCACCGGCTATCTTCATCTGCTTGTCAGGCCGCATCGAGGATAGCGTACGCATATTGTGCAGACGGTCGGCCAGTTTCACCATTATAGGGCGGATGTCATGCTGCATGGAGTCAAGAATCTGCCGGAAATTATCAACCTGCTTGCTGAGGTCATAATTCTTCTTCTCGCGCTTAGTGAGCACATTCACGAGGAATGCCACGTCATCACCAAACCGGCTTCTGATCTCCTCAAGCGGATGTGGTGTATCCTCCACCACGTCATGAAGGAAAGCTGCTATCACCGAATTAACGTCGAGATGCAATTCCTCGGCGGCGATATTAGCTACAGCTATAGGATGCAGGATATAGGGCTCGCCGGTTTTTCTAACCTGCGGAGCGTGCGCTTCACGAGCCAGTTCGAAGGCATCCTGTAGTCGCAAAAAGTCAGCTTCAGAAACCCTTGGCTTCATAACATCGAATACGTGCTGAGCGCGTTGCCGGATAATTGAACTGTAATCATTCTCCATAGCTTAACAATTATATGGTGATAGATAAGGCAAAGTTAGTCAAATAGCGTCACAGTCACAAATTTATAAACAAAAAAAATTAAAAATAACGTACGGACGCACCGCAACATGTACGGACGCGCCGCAACACGTCCACCGAGTATAACATACAAAAAAGCCTCAGCTACATTAGCTGAGGCTTTCCTAAGGCGGCGATTACCTACTCTCCCGCTTTCGCAGTACCA
>CANPMT010000006.1 GCA_947575235.1 uncultured Porphyromonadaceae bacterium | reverse complement strand
GAGACTGAAAATGTGCTGAATACAAATTATTTCACAGTCTATGCCACCCCGAAGTTTGAATATTGGGTGAAGCGGGTGAATTTCACTCTCAACGCCCCTGTCAGCTTCGCGCATTACACATTTGACAAGGCCCTCGCCAACCGTTCGGAGGTTTATTTCTCGCCGTCACTCAGTATGAACTGGAAACCGAATAACCGCTTCTCAATGACGCTGCGAGGAGGCACAGGCCGCTCACCAATGAATCTCAACATGATTCAGCCCGGCTACATCATGACCAACTACCGCACATTCAAGCAGGGAGTTGATGATTTTTACAACTCAACATCGCAGAATGTATCGGCAAGTTTCGCCTACAAGCATACGCGCCGCGGAGTGTTCGCCAACGCTATGGTAATGCAGTCATGGTCGCATATGCCGTACACGATGGCACAGCAGCTCTACGGCGATTATATCGTCTATTCCTATACCGATGCCAAAAGCGATGGCCAGAATCTGATGGCTATGGGTAGCATCGGGAAAACTCTCGACTTCATGCGCGGATCTGCAAACGTCAACGGCTCATTCAACCGTGGCGAGTCGCATCTCTTCTCCGAAAACAATGCAGTCAACTCTGTAAGCCTCGGCTGGAGTGTAGGTGCAAAAATCAATGGCGCTCCTATAAAGTGGCTCAGTTTTGATTATTCGATTGATTTCTCTAACAGTCAGCTGAAAATGAATGAGGTCAAGAACTCATGGCTAAGCGGTATGGAAAACTCCCTGCTCATCAACATCATGCCACACTCAAAATGGGAGTGGCGAATAATGGGCGAGCATTACCGCAATGAACTTACCGAGGGTACATATAAAAACGTGTTCCTGCTCGACACAAAGTTAGTTTATAAACTTAACAAGCGCATCGAACTTTCCGCGATGCTCAACAACATATTCAATCAACGCACATACAATTACACAACCTACAGTCAGCTCTCCTCCTTCGAGTCGCAGCGGTGGCTCCGCGGACGCGAACTGCTGTTCACAATCTCCCTACGAAAATGAAAAAGTTAATCACTCTCACAGTAATGTGCATCGTGGCGATAGTCGCAGTCGCACAAGAGAAAGCCGATATAGAGGTCAGCTACGATGTCTCGCGTGTCAATCTTCGGGATGGTAGTCCCATCTCTCCCAACAAATACATTCTTCTCGCCAATGCAAAAGAGTCGAAATTCTATTCACCGATGACAGAATATCTCGACTCTCTGCAGTCGACTCCGGAAGGTGACGCGAAATATAAGGAGATGGCCCGTGGAGCTTATCTGGGCGGAAAACTTGACGAGATGCCCAGACGTGACGGCTCATACTATATTTTCAAGTCCATGACAGACGGAAAGATGAAATATTACGACATGAATGGTGTCGAGAAATACTGCTATGAAGAGGAAATCCCTCAGATTGAATGGGAACTCACCGACAGCACGAAGACTATTCTCGGCTATGAATGTCAGATGGCTACCTGCAATCTTCATGGCCGCAAATGGACGGTGTGGTTCACGCCGGAAGTCCCTGTGATGAACGGGCCTTGGAAATTCAGCGGACTCCCCGGACTAATTTTGGAGGCAACCGACGACTCCGGGCTATACAATTTCACAGCCACCGGCATTCAGCAGACCGCACGCCTGATGATGCCCATGTATTCAGCCGACGATTACGAAAAAACAAACCGGATAGAGTTTCTGAGAGCCAAACGGCAGTTCACTGATAATCCGTTGGGAACCATCAACACCCAGCTCAGTGCTTCAGGCATATCAATCGTTGGAACTGGAGATGAAATCAAATTCAAGTCGCGCGATGAAGTTGACTTTATCGAGACCGACTATTAAGAACGTCACACAATGAAAAGATTATTCATTATAGCAGTAATATATCTTGTGGCGATAGCCGCGTTTGCTCAAGAAGAGAAGCGGCCATTTACAGCAACTCTTTATGGTGGCATATATCTGAACAATGAACAGGCGTGGACTATTGAGCCGTCTGTTGCATGGCATTTCCATAAATATATTGGTGTAGCATTGGGGATGGAACTAACCTCCCAATACAATCAGCCGAGCCGAACAACTACAATTAACGGACATGAGGCAAGTTTGGCAGATAACGAGAAAAACGTGGCATGGATTATATTCAAGCCATCTGTAATCTTCAAAACTCCGGATCTGCTCAAAAGCAAAGATGATATTCGCTTGTGGCTTCAGGCCGAACCCGGCATCAGTCTTGCCTGCCCTTTTAGAAATTCATTGACCTACGATATTTATGATATAAAAGGGAATGTCGGTACAGTCGTGGATTATATGAGGTTTCCTAACAAAGGACTTGACTGGTTTTACTGGAATGCAAGACTCTCAGTAAATCTTTCGATTGACCGTTTTGTGATTGGTGCCGGATATGGCATATCCAACCTTGACTACTATTCCGGACGAAGGAATGTGACTCTTCCAAACGGCTCGAAATTCTGGGTTCCTAAAAAAGAACTGAGCCAGAGCATCTTCCTCTCCGTTGGCTACCAATTTTAGCGAAACAGTGTTAAAATCCTCGACTCTCAACATTTGTTGAGAAGTATGTTGGAAATATTTATCAACTTTGCACATTAAATACTTTAGCCGGATGAACCGACAATCAATCATAGCATTCCTGATGGTATTACTCCTGATACTTTGCGCTTGCTCGTCGCATCGCAAGGCTGATGGGTGGTATCCGGTTGCCGACTATCCAGATAATTCGATTGTGGGGAAGCCTTTGGCTACGGTCAAGGACTTTGAGAGAGTAACGATTATCAGGGATACATTTATAATCGAGAGCGACACTGTCAGCCAGTTGTTGATTCAAGGACGTGTGAAACCGGGAAAACGCCAGCAATGGGCTGACGGAACAGAGCGTTTGATTGGCAAGCGACTTGGCTTCCTCTATAACGACTCTGTCATAACCGCTCCGCAAATCAACGCCCGTATCGAAAGTGGATCATTTCAAATCAATAGTCCCGATACAACTCTCATTAAACGATTATATAATTCTATTAGTCAAATAATCAAAAACAACGGAAATGAATAAATATATAGTTAAAGTCCTCCATTCGCTTATGCTCGTATGTGTTCTTTCTATAACAATAGCATCATGTACGACCTCAAAAAGTGTTGTGTCACAAAACGCCGATCTGTCAAAATACAGATACGCCTCGGTAATCAATAATGACACATATCATATTCCTGCGGAATTGATGGAATACGAGATAATGCTGTTCGACGCTGTTGAAGCCTCGAGGCTCCAGCTTGTCAGCGATATGCGCATATATGAACTCACTCCCGAACAACAGTCGAAGTTGTTGATAGTAAAATATGGGGTAAATAGTCGCACGGAGGAAACTGTGGTAACAGTCAATTTCATAGACTTCCTGTCCGGCAGACCTGTCGCCTCGTGCCGTGGAGCATATTCAACCTTAGGAATAAGCACCTCCGCTGACATCAAAGGAGCCATCAAACGGGCAGCAGAACAAATTTCACAGACATTTCCGAAATAAAAGTATAACTAACGATGAAGCCAGTATTAAAACTGTTAATCTGTTTATTCATAGGTATTGCAATAACAGCCTGTGACAACGATGTGCCCAAAGACTATACCGAACATTTAACTATGTGGGTATCGGCTGAAACCACTACCATATATGATGAATGGCTCGACGCTGACATGGAATGTATGCTTGTAAAATTCAGCCCTACCACAGAATGGGAGCCTATGAATTTAGGGAGAATCCAAGGGTTCTCTTACGAGAAAGGTGTGGAGTATGAGCTAAGCGTCTATCGCTCAACACCTATCGACGGTCCGGGAGCCGGGGAGAATTTCGCTTATCGTCTTGACAAAATCATAAATCAAACGGCGAAACGAGTAGTCGTTGAGGGACTTGAACAGTATTATACAATCCCATCTGAGGGAGGCGAGATTGAAGCGCACTTCACCTCGAATATGCCATGTCAAATAACAAGAGTGCTCGGTGATATTTATGGTAATGGTGTGACACTTGATAAAGAATCTGAAGGAAAATATGTAATCAGGTTTTCCGCAGGGGAAAACACGGGAATGGGACGGGTAAAAACAGTGACGCTACGCTTCCAAAATGCAGAGATGCTAACATTCGGGCTTTGGCAGAATCCGCGTCCATTTGGCAAAAGTGAAAAATTTGTACTCACTGAGGAGGGGACTCTTGGTTATATGCTCGGTGACGAATGTAATCTTGGCGAATTAACTGAAATTACCGTAAAAGGTCACATTAATGCCAACGATGCTTTTTACCTCAAAAAAATTATCGATAATGCCGGGACTTCACTACCGCAAAGTGAACGCAAAATATCTGTGGATCTTGCCCATAGTGGCTTTAGTGGCGGCACTAAATCTTATTACGGAGATTGCGGAATATGTGCTTTGCCCGATGAACTATTACCTGTTATCCATAACAATGAAGTGCCGAAAGGTATATTCAATGGTAATAAAAACATCAGTAAAGTACGTTTGCCGGAAAGTATAAAGGCCATAGGCAACAGTGCTTTCTCATACTGTCCATTGTTGAAAAGCGTCAACATTCCGTCGTCTTGTAAAAGTATTTACGCCTATGCGTTCTATAACTGTTCTTCGCTTGAAGAAGTTGAATTTCCATATATTCATAATGAGGTGGGGTTGCCTTCTTTTGAGAAGATTGAGGAGTCAGCATTTTCTGGAATTGGACGTTTGAAAAGTTTTGTTCTCCCTGAATCTCTTAAAAGCGTTGCTACCACAGCTTTGAGCTTCTATGTTGATAAACTTTTCAGCCTAACAGAAGAGCCTCCGGTATGGGAAGTGCCTGGAAATGCCGGCTATGTTGTCGGGCCCAAACCTGACGGTTGCACCCTTTATGTACCTTACGGTTGCAGCGAAGCATACAAAGCATCGGAAAAATGGGGCAAATTCAAAATAGAGGAAATGCCCGAAGAAAACTGGTGGGAAATTTAGGCGTTGTTGGGGTCAAACATATCCCATTGGCTCAGATCGTTGGTGTCACTGATGTCGAGTTTGCAATATAGCCAACAATCGGGAGTTGTCTCAATTATGATGCCACCTTGAAGTTCTTGACCTTTGGCATTCTGTTCCTGCATATATGCACGGAGGGCATTGTGCTTGACGGGTGCATACAGGTCGCTGTTCTTGCTCTTTGTGTCAAAGATATAGATGCGACCTGACTTCATGCGGATAACGAAGTCTGGATAGAAAAGAGAATCATTGTCACCCTCAGCCTCGCCCAAAGAAATAGCGTAATGCATACGCCCTTTGTCGCCGTTCTTATACCACCAGTCTATCTTGTCGCTGTGCTTTTCAAGGAAGGCTACAAATCTCTTTTCAGGACTTGACACGTCATTGATTTCGACAAACGGATCGAGGGCATGGTTTCTCACTTCCGGCTCTATGTGGTGGGTCTCGCCATCATAGAGACGTTCTTCCGGCACCTCCCACTTGTATTCGGTGAATATGCGTCTGGCAGTTGGTTTGGCTGCTGCGCGTTGGTGCATATACCGGTCGAGCGCAAGGTCAAGGAGACGGTCAAACTTGGGCTTGTTGTCATGATAAAGCACAACTTTCTTCGCATCTGTATCGTAGATGTTGAAGTAATCTTCAAGCACTCCGAGAAGATAACCGGCTATTCGGTTTGTGCGGTCGCCCTGTCGCGACTCAAACTGACCGCCTTTAGTGTTGATGTAGGCCAGGAAAACCCGGTCAATCTCATTGGCGGTGCGAGCGAATTTAGCCTGTTCCACATTTAGTATCTGCTCCTCGTTTTGGAAATGTACATCTTTGGGGATTTCTACATTCACAGTCCTGACATCAAGGCGAATGGTATTTTGCACCTTGCGGCGGTTCTCGTCAATCTGCAGGTCGCCGGTATCCGGTAGCGGGGTCGGCTCGTCATCGTCGCCACGCATGGCGGCGAGTTCAGCGAGGCTGAACAGTCCGGCTCCACTCTCCAGTTGCCAAAATTTCTCAGCCTCGCTGTAAAGTACGGCCTTGAAGTCGGGACCAAGATAGTTGTGCATGATGTTCGGTCGCGAAGCATACACAGCCGGAAGTTCCACATTTTGGAGATTGGCTCTGCGAGTGGCCGAGATGGTGTTGTTGAGGATGTAGCTTTGGTCAGCGGCTACTATTTTGATTTTATCTTTTGCAATGTCGGTATATACGTACCCAACATTGAGCAGGTCGTTGGGATAATGCTTTTGCTCCGGCATACGGAGGATGCGGCCAACAGTCTGAATGGTGAATTGGTCGCTCGACAGTTTGCGGAAGATGAGCAAAACAGCGGCTCTCGGACAGTCCCATCCGAGGGCGATAGCTTCTTTGAACAACAGGACCTTTGTCATGTTGTCAGGCTGTTCAAGGCCTTCGAGGTTAGATTTCTCGCTGGCGAGCCAAACGGCAAGTTTGCCGTTCTCTACGGTGATTTCCTCATGAGGATTGAGGTTGAGGTATGTCTTGACAATTTCAGCAACCTTGTTGTCATCCTCGGTCATCGTTTCCTTGGTGTCATTGGGGAGCTGAATCAGTAGAAGTGGCTTTATGTTTATGCCCAATCGCTCATATTCGTCGGCTATCTGCTGCCGCTTTTGAAGTGCGACTTTCAAAAGTCGTTCTTCAAGCGACATGGGGTCAGCGGCGTCAACGTCTATGTCGGGATTGAGCACGACCTCCTTCTTGATCATTCCGGCTTTGATAACGTCTTGTCGGTCAACGAGCACTCTCTGAGTCGAACCGTTGACTGCTGTTTTGGGTGTAGCCGAAATGCGGATTTCAACTGCCGGATTTATGCGGTCGAGAACCTGTCCGGACTTGTCTGCCGTTTTCGACCAAAACATGTGTTCCTCGTCGATGATGGCCACGATGGGCAGACCGAGCTGTTCCTGTGTGCGGCAAGTTATCTCATAAAGCGACGCGGAGCTTTCGCTGTCGCGCACCATTAGGTTCTTGTCCTTGTTGACGCTCTCCCAGTTCACAAAAAGGATTTCACCGGGCTTGATGCCTTCGCTCTGTTCGAGTTCGTCAAACATCACGGGTTGAAGTTTTCGGGTTTCCCCGAAAGCGTTTTTCAGACTCGCGTAACTCTGAATGTGCAGTTTGCGTGGTGCAAACCATATAAAGGCACATTCCTGATAGCGGGTGTCGCCACGGTTCTTCAACTCATCGACTATGGAGGCGAGAGTCTGACAAGCCATAACGGTTTTGCCCGCGCCGGTGGGAGCCTCAAACACTATCTTTCTTCGTTTAGCGCCGCTGTTAAGAGCCTTGATAGTCTTGTTGGTGAGGTCGGCAACTGCCTCTTGTTGATATTGCAGATTTTTCATTCTTCGCCTCCTTTCTCATCTTCGCCAAACAAACCTCCCAAAGCTTCTTCTTCGGGACTCAGAGTAAGCGTATCTTCCTCACCATTGATAAACTTGTTTGTTTTCTTGGGGAGTATACGCTTGTATGTGTTGTAAATTGCGGCAGGGAGTGCCGTAGGTTGTACCTTGTCGGCCACCGGATCAAAAAGGTCGGTTGCCGGGTCTTCACTCGGTGAGAACACATACACTTTCATTTTCTGCTTCAAGTCCATTTTCTCTATCAGTTCAACCACCTGAGAGATGTATTCCTCGCGATAGATAATAAGCATCTGTTTTTTGCCGTCATCAAAGTAGCGGAAAACCTGCGGGTGAGTTTTCATACCGGCCATCTCTTTTTGTTCGGTATAAAGGTTCTCCTTGATACAGAGCATATCTGTTGAGAGATTGACGAGTCGCTGCATATTCCTCATGGAGCGACTACGCCCAACGAAGTCTGTGCGATAGTAACGTAGATTGTTGACGTGCAGACCCTCGACGGCTTCGCCGTTAGGTTTGGTGTAACCTTGTATTACACGCTTGTTGCGTTCGTAGGTTACATTATCGCAGATACCGTTCTCGTTGTTGGTGCAGAGAATACACTGACGGTGTCCGCCATCTTCGGAATTCAGCTGCATAACGGCATGGAGAGTAGTGCCTGATCCCGCAAAAAAGTCGAGGATTATTGAATCATTTGCCCCGGCCATCAAAAAAACATTTCGTAAAAGGTTTAACGGTTTGGGGTAGTCAAACTTCTTTTCAGAAAACAGTTCCATAACCTCTTTTGTGCCTCTTGCGGAACTTATTGCATCTTCTAAGAGCAAATTTTGGAAAGGATGTGAACGTTGAATAAGTTCGTTGTTATTATCTACTTTTAAATATTGTTTGAAGTATATAACCCATTTACCATTCTTCTTTTGGAAGATTAAAAAATCGTTATCTCTTCCCCATTCGATTTTAGTTTTAGACCATCTCCAATTCCAAAATGTTTGTTTGAAATTTTCGCCGCCGGGATACAGGATGCTACCATCTGGCATTTCAATAGGATAATTAAGTGCATCCGAATAGTGGTTGCCAGTCATTCTCCTATCAAGTTTATTGGTTATATAAGGCCCTCTAAACTCCCAATGTTCATCTAATAATGTATATTTATCGACATTGTCAATCGGCTTTGCATTAATAGATGTAGTTGTCTTATTTTTTGCGAACATTAGAACGTATTCCGTTACAGTTTTGATGTCAGAACCAGTATTTGAACCAGGAGTAGATTGCCAGATAAGATTTGTAATAAAGTTTTTCTCTCCAAATATGTTGTCACAGAGAAGTTTTAGATTTGCTTGTTCGTTGTCATCGATTGAGATGAAAATAACGCCAGTATCTTTTAATAGCTTCTTGGCAATTGAAAGTCGCTTGGACATAAAGGATAGCCACTTGGAATGTCGGTAGCGGTCCTCTGTGTCTACATAGGAGTCATTATAGATGAAGTCTTTGTTGCCGGTATTGTACGGAGGATCTATGTAAATAACGTCGATTTTGCACTCATGAGTGTAAGCGAGGGTGGTGAGGGCTTCGAGGTTATCTCCCTCGATTAGGATGTGGTTGGGAGCGTCGGGATTGTCGGAGATGATTGCTCGGCTCTCGACCTCTTTGAGTACTGGCATTTCGGTGCGCAGACGTTCTTCGACCTCTTCGGGTTTGTCTTCCCACACAAGGCCGTAGGTCTTGGACTCTCGGAGTAGACTGAGCAGAGCCGAACGCTCATCGTCGGTCAAGCCCTCCAAGGTCTTTATGCGGTCAATCAGGTTATGTCGTTCAGTAGCTTTCATTTAATAGGTTAGTCGGAAGTGTCGCCGATTACCCCTATTGCGACAGGTAAGTCTATAAAAAAGGGTGGGTATCTGTACCGTTGCTTTCTTCATATAGTGGTACCTTCCGAGTAACCAAGACAGTAGAAAGACAACGCAGACCCCACGCCTATGTGTACATACCCCAAACCCACTCTATGCCTCGAAAAGGCACAGAATGAGCCGGATAGGTAAATACATACCCGTGGGCGTCCACTTTGCAATATTCTTGACTGTCTATAAAAATTTCGGAAGGTTTTCTATATGACAAGAATAAAGCGCGAGTAAACGCCTTTTATTTTATCCTCCCGCCTCGCTTCCTCTCTTGGAAGACGCACGGCGTGAGTCTATCCGCAAAATTACAAAAAATTTCGCAGACCACAATTATGTTATGCCATGTAACATATCATAAGTGGCGAGATTTAGGTGCCTGCGAAAAAATGTGGGCATAAGTGATTCAAATTATTTTGTAACTTTGCACCGGATTAATCTAACACGTCAACATCACTCTTTCCATGACTCTTGAAATGTTTGCCGGCGGTTTCGCCACAACTCTCGACCTCCCATATGCCGATGCCGGCATTCGCGCCGGATTCCCCAGTCCGGCTCAGGACTATATTGACAAGTCGCTCGACTTCAACAAGGAGCTTATAGCCCATCCCGCCGCCACTTTCTATGCAAAAGTGGTGGGAAACTCCATGATTGACGCCGGAATCGATGACGGCGATATCGTGGTGATTGACCGTGCTCTTGACCCCCGTCAGGACGATATAGTAGTGGCTTTCGTAAACGGCGAGTTCACCCTGAAATATCTCGACCTCTCCCTGCGTCACCGTGGCGAGATATGGCTCCGCCCCGCAAATAAGAGCTTCCCGGCATTTAAAATAACCCCAGACGATGATTGCACCGTCTGGGGAGTTGTAGCTAAAATTATCAAGAACCTCCGCTGAGCGGAAGCTGTGCTTATCGTTTCTGCTTGAACAGCCAGTCGCGTACGGCTGTCACTTTATAAGCGTAGTCAAACGAGTACATGTGCTCGCTCCCTTTCCCATCTTCAGGAAGTACCGTGCCGGGCTCGAACTCTATGAGATTGATCGGTGCCCCTTTCTCAAGCATGGTGGCGGCCAGTTCGCTCTGACGTGCCTCGGGAAGCTTCGCGCTCCAGGATGCAAACGTATACTGTACCCCATCCTTCTCGGCAGCCTCCTCCAGAGGTTTTATATCCTGATAGGCCTTACCCTTGTCGCCTGCTATGAAATAGACAAACTTATGCTTGGCAAGCTCTGGGAAGGTGGCGGTGTCCCAATGGCAGTCGACAAAGATGGAGGCCGCGAAGACATCGGGATACATGACATTGTAATACATCGAAATCATTCCACCCATCGACTGGCCTGTGGTATAAACCCTGTCGGGGTCGACACTCTTGGCGGCTATCACACTCTTTGCAAGACGCATCGCCACATCAACCTCATCTGTATGCTCATATGCGTCATTCACTCCTACTCCGGCAAACTGCGGCACGAGCACATAACAGGGATTCTTGGCCTGCGACTCGGGAGTTGCCCAGATCAGACCGCCGTAACCCTGTGTCAGAGGAAGCGTCACACTGTCGCCGGGTGTGCTGGCATCGGCTATGAAGAGCACAAGAGGATATTTCTTGCGTCCGTTATGGTTGTCGGGTGTGTAGAGGTTATAGCGCATCTTCATCCCTGTCTCGGCATCTGTATATTCGAGCTGCTGGAATTTGGGAAGCACGGTCTTGATCATCTCCTGAAGTGTGGCGTCGCCGCTCTTGTCGATCGCCGGACCCCCACCGGGCTGCCCTAACTGGGGCCCCCCGACCTTGCCTCCATGTTTCTCTACCTGTTCCCCATCGGCTGTGGAATCGGCCTGACGGGTGCCGCTTCCGCCACATGAAATGAGTGATGTGGCCGCCGTGCCGATTGCAAGTGCCGCCACGAAACCGAACTTGATTTTTCTTATGTTCATACTTTCTCTATAATTTTGGGTTAACAACAGAGGTAATCCACCCCCTTCTGTTATAACGGTTCCTCCCCCTCCGAAAGTTCATCCACGTGGCCAACTCCTCAAAACAGGTGGCAATCGTCAGCTCTCTCTTCCCCGGCAACGCGGACACAGCCCCTTTACCATATAATTGATGGCGCTTACCTCAAAACCTTCAGGAAGCTGCACCGCCGGAATCGGAGAGTCCTCGAAACAGAATGTCTGATGACAGCCCTCGCAATAGAAGTGTACGTGCATGTCGGAGAGTGTGCACTCATGCTCCCCCTTGCAGATCTCATATTTCAGCGACCCGCTCCCATCTTCGATTGAATGCACTATATGATGCTCCGCAAAGAGGTTGAGCACCCTGAATATACTTGATTTATCAAGGGTGCCTATGCGCCCCTCCAGGTCGCCGAGACTCACCGGATGACTGTATTCCGATAAGGCCCGCAACACCAATATACGGTTCACTGTAGGACGTACTCCCTTCTCCTCCAGTCTTTTATCTTCACTTACGTTCATATATCCATATAATTATCGGGGATAAAATTAATAATTTTACCCCCGATAACCAAATCACACTTTATCAATACACCTCTAATTCATAAATTCTTGTGGCCGCGTCCAGACCGGGTTGCGTGGGATCGGTCACCATGAGTCGCAGATAACGCACCGGCTTATCGGGATTGATGCCACGCTCCACCAGATTGCGGCGGTTCCCCCTCACGGCGTCCAATGTGCGCCATTCATCATCAGCTTCTGATTTACCCATAAGGTAACATCCGGCTGTGACGTAGCCTGAATATTCATTGGCGGCGTTCACAAGTTTCCACCCTTTTATATCCGAGACCCTTCCCAAGTCGAAGTCAACATATGCCGGGGCGCCGCTGACGTCACACCATTTTGTGGAGGTGTCGCCATCAACAAGATAGCGTGGATGCTCACTCTCTACCACAAACCCTGACCATCCGGTTATCATCTCCGGTTTGAGAAGACTCTCACGCCTGCCGGCTTTCATAAGTTTCGGGTTGTCTGAGCCGGCTGTCTCGAACAGGAGTGACGATGCCTCGGCCATTGCGGGCATACCTTCGGTCACTGTGGCCGCGAATACAGCCACATCTCCACCCGAAGGTAACTGAACGGTAACTGTACCCTCCGGGACAGGCACCACGGTATGATACATATAAGTGTATTCATACGGTTCGTCGCCGGCCGAGGAGTGACGGTGAGTCCCTACATAGGCTACTGTCTCAGGTTTCATATACCCTTCGGTATGGCCTGTATGCCCCCATTGGCCTACAAAACCTGTATATGAGGGCACTCTCACTTTAACCGGGTTGCCGTTCACGATGAATTGCGCGTCGATGTCGGTATCCTCGGTCATGGCAGCCGTAAGCAGATGGAGGGTATCCCATTTACCTGCGGGGAGCGTGAGGCTCTGGCCGTCACATCTCACGGCGGTATGCTCCGCCCGTGGGTTGAGACTGAATTCCACCTCGCGGCTGCTTATAACGTCCGGCACCAGTTCGGCGGCATATGTGTAGCCACCGGCAAATTCCCCCTCACCCCGGAATTCATTCCATGAGAAGGCCCGTGTATCAAAGGGGAGGTCAACTGCAGCCATCTCCCTCCTCACCTCTGCGGCGGGAGTGCGGAAGTCTATACGATAAGTGGCTATACCGTTAGCGGGAAGCGCCACATTCAGTTCCTTGCCATTGAATGATGCATCTCCGACCGGCTTTTCGGTGCCGTCGGCAGCCGAGGCTGTGAGCAATTCGGTACAGAAGGTCAGTTTCCCTGTCGCGGGGCGTCCGGCTGTCTCATACACGCGCACTATATAGCCTTTGCCATCTTCGGCTCTCTTCAATGCCCTGATGGCTATGTTGCCACTCTCCGATTTTACAAACGAGAGTTCTCTACCCTCCCCCTTGTGGCGCGAGGGTATGAAGCACTTCAATCCTTGGTTAAGACGCTCACCCTCGGCCACGGCAGCCGCACGGTCGAGCGCCCCGTCATGCGGGATGAGCGAGTAGGTGAACGAATGATGGCCGAAATCCTGATGATCCTGATATGTGTAAGCATTCCTTGTGGAGGGGGTATGCAGGAGTGTGAGACGCAGTGTGCTGTCGTCAGGCTTGTCCCAGCCGTATTTGCAGTTGTTCAGGATAGTCACACCATGACTGCCGGAGCTGTGTGTGAGATTGGCCCATTGCTGCGCCGGCACCTCGTAGGCACGGTCGATGTTGTTACCTCTTCGCGCCACACCCACTCCAAGATCATAGGTTGCCTCCTTGTTATCGCAGGTGAGCGGGAACTCCGCCTTCAGCAGGGCATCTGTCGATGCCCAGTCTATCTCATTGCGGAAATCCACCCTTCCGGCCAAGGCACCCTCGTAGAGGTGGATGTATTGCACAAAACGTGAGTCTCCATCCTCTTTGGTCACTCTGACAGTCTTGCGTACGGTACCATCCTCCACCATCTCCACCTTGGCATTGGCTGTGATTGATTCCGGGCTACGGTCGAGTGTGCTTTTCATTATCTCCCACGCGGGCCAGTCGTACGATGGATTCCCTTTGAACATGGCAAGACGTATCCTTCCACCCTCTTTCACAAGCTCTCGTCCTGTGGATTTATCTATAAGGGAGGTAATGTCGCCCACCTTGTCAAAGGTAATCTTGTAGCGGCTGTTCTCGATTACAGAAGCGCTCTTTGGAGCGTAGGACACACCTCTGCCCGACACGCTTACCTCATAGACAGCGCACCCCATGGGCGGGATTGACGCGCTTACCAGAAGTTTTGCCTTACCGTCGGCATATCCGCTTATCTGGGCTTTCACCCTCTTCCCGTTCTGGTCTTTCACAACGCATGTGGCGGGATAGGATGCGGCCGGGACACTCACCTCAACCACATCGTCGCGCCGGGTGCCGGAGGGATTGAATATCACCATAGGCGCACCTTTCACGGCTGTGTTGAGACGTGATGAGAGGTCGGTGATAGCTGTCCCCAACAGTCCCGAGAATTGCTTCAGCGTGAGCAGCTCGTCATTCCATGAGAATTCGTATGCGCGCGGTATGCTTGTGCCTGTGAGGTCGTCGTGAAACTGGTGCCAGATGAACCGCCTCCACCCTTCGGTGAATGCCTCTCCCGGATAAGGAGCCCCCGTCAGCACTGTGGCCATTACGGCAGCGCGCTCGGCAGCGTCGCCAAGCTGTTCGTTCTGGCGGTTATAGAGTTTCATGGCCGCCTGCGAGGTATAGCATCCTGTGCCGTGTACGTCCATGAGCAGCTCGCCGTCATATACCGGTAGTTCCGGGTGAGAGGCGTATGGCAGGTATTCCTTGAAGAGGGCGTCGCTCGTGACACTCCTTACCTCCAACGGACCGTCGGCGTGCAACGCATCGCTCACAGCGATGACCGAGCCTATCGTCGGCGAACCACCGGTGTCACCCGTGCCATAATACCGGTAAACCTTTCCCAACGGCGACCGGGCGGCTTGCTTACGGAGTTCCGAGTCTGAGGTCAGGTCGGTATCGCCGGGCCACCGGTGGGCGTAGTTGTAGCCATGGGCCAGCATCACACGGCTTCCGTCGACACCCTGCCACAAGCCTAAGGTGAAGGGATGCTTGCTGTCGCCATGGAAGTTATGGTGACGCCAGTCGAGTTTCTGCGAGGAGAACCCGATAAGACCACAGTGTGAGGCTATCGTGGGGAGCGTCCAGCCGAAGCCGAAGCAGTCAGGCAGAAAGATGTCGGTGCTCTCTATGCCGAATTCCTTGCGGTAGAAATCCTGACCCAGCATGATGTTGCGTATCTGTGATTCGACAGATGGCATGATAACATCGTTGGCATCCCAGCTCGCGCCGCTCACATGCCATCTCCCCTGACGTATGTAATCCTTCACAAGTTCAAACTCGCGGGGATAATACTCCTTCATCCAGGCATACTTCACTCCACCCTCGAAATTGAATACGTAGTCGGGGTATTCGCGCAGCAGAAGAAGGTTGCGGTTGATGGTTTTCAGAATATGGTCGCGTATCGTGCTCTGCACATCCCAGTTCCACTGAGTGTCAAGATGGGCATCCGAAACGGCGTAGACTGTCCCCTCCTTCTCAGCAGCTGTGCTGCCGAGGCCGAAGGCAAGGAGCGAGGCTCCCAACATTATCTCTTTTCTCATTATTTATGTTTAAGGTTAGCTTATGATTTAAACGTCATCGCACGTTCCCCCCGGAGAGGGGAACCGACTTCACAAATTTAGCGTATGGCAACTGGATAGGGTGTGCGCATCCGTGCCAAATATGTATTCTGACCTGCAATTTACAGTATTTGACCAAAAATTACGGGAATCTCCATCCGGAGACTCCCGTTCAAGTATCACTCATCTCTTGAGATGAGCCGTGTCAAGGGGCGTGTTATCAATAATCAATCTTGATTTCAGCGCGGCGGTCGAGGGCATAATCGGGATAAGCCGATGTCACGCCTCCACCCTTTACAGTCACCTTGGATTCAGGCACACCGTGTGCCTCCAGATACTGTGCCACGTGCTGGGCGCGCTGCTCGCTGAGACGCTGGTTGAATGCGGCGTTCCCGGTCGGGTCCGTGTATCCTGTGACAGATACGGAGGCTCCGCTCCTTGCAATCAGTCCGGCAAGTTTGTCGAGCGCGTTGTTGCCCGGCACGTCTGACCCTGCGTTGGGGAAATAGTAGACGTAGTTCTCGGGACGCTGCGACGCAGAGTTCCCTACGGTCTTGAGCTCGCTTACGTATATCACCGGGATTGAGCCTGCATACTGGCCGTTCACCAACAGACCGCCCGCTCTCGGGTCGGTGGCATGTGTATGGGCGTCGGCCAGCGAACCATCAATCTCCCTAAGCGGATAATAGCCCTGGCGATACGACATCTCACGTGCCATCAGCTCATTGTCGAGCTTGTCATAATGATGACGGCAGATGAAGATCGTACCCACTAAAATGCCGGCAAAGAAAAGGAAACATGCGGCTCCGGCAAGCCAGCCGCGTGTGTTGCTGCGCTTCGGGGCAGACGTCTCGTCGCCCTGCGGGTAGTAGTCTTGTGTTTTCATAGGCGATAACTTAGATTAATATCCTTGTTAACAAACAGAGTGCCTCATTATATCTTTTAACAACAGTTAATTAACCAATTTACAGTTTTCCGAATGGAATATTTCACCGATTTATTGGTCTATTTTGCTGATTATCAAATATCATAAAGATTTTTGCACATTTTTGCATACAATTTCAAAACTTTTTCACCGTTATTTTGTTATACGATTACCAAATCGAATCAATCTAAACCCGTTAAGACTCGTAATCACTGTCAATATCCGGCGAGGAAAGTTTCATAACATTCTCAACTGTCTTGATCTGTTATTCCCTTTTTTAATAAGCTTAGTTGATTCCTTGTTTTATATTTTCTACAACCAGTTTTAACCCTACCACTATGTTTCTATTTTCAGTACCACAGAAAGGTCTACTCAACCTTTCTCTCCGCGATTCCAACCGCAACAACGGTGCAACGAGGAACGAGGCGTCACAACCCGTAGAACAGCGTTCCGAGTATTGGACCTGATCCGCTTATTTAATCTTGCGCCATGACGCATGCTTCCGTCATCTCTCCTGAACGCGTCATGAGCCGATGACCCACCAGGCTGTCTTTTACCCACGTGAAAGACAGCCTTTTTTCACCCTCCCCACAAGTTTTTATAACCCGACCTTTGATTATCACTGACTTTTTTTGTAATTTTGCACCATCGTATTTAACTAAACATTCTTTCTATGGGAGGTTTTTTCGGAGCAGCATCAAAGGATGCCTGCCGAAATGAACTATTTTATGGAGTTGACTACAACTCTCATCTTGGCACTCGACGCGCCGGCATGGCTACCTTCGACAATGAGGAGAACCGCTTCTGCCGCAGTATCCACAGCATCGAGAACACTTATTTCCGCACTAAGTTCGAGGATGAACTCCCCAAGTTCAAGGGAAACATCGGAATAGGCGTCATCAGCGACAACGACCCGCAGCCTATCGTCTTCAACTCTCACCTCGGTAAATTCGCAATCGTCACAGTAGCAAAAATCTGCAACATCGAGCAGCTCGAGAAGGAACTCCTCGAGGATGGCGCACACTTCGGCGAACTGAGCTCGGGACGCACAAACCAGACTGAGCTTATCGCTCTCCTTATCAACAAGGGGAAGACTTTTGCCGAGGGTATCGGGCATATGTTCGAGCGTATCGACGGCTCATGCTCATTGCTTATTCTTACCGAAAATTCTATCATCGCCGCCCGCGACCAACTCGGCCGCACACCTGTGGTGTTGGGTAAGAAAACCGATGGCTCCGGATTTGCCGCCTCTTCCGAGTCGACAGCTTTCCCTAACCTCGGTTACCAGACTTACCGCGACCTCGGCCCGGGCGAAATCGTCGAGATCACTCCCGACGACGTAAAGGTGCTCCGCGCTGCCGGCGACGAGATGCAGATCTGCTCTTTCCTCTGGGTTTACTATGGCTTCCCCACTTCATCTTACGAGGGGACAAACGTAGAGGATATGCGTTTCAAGTCTGGCTTCGAGATGGGCAAGACCGATGAGAATGAGGTGGATTGCGCTGCCGGTATACCTGATTCCGGTGTAGGTATGGCGCTCGGATACGCTGCCGGAAAGGGTGTGCCCTACCGCCGTTGTATCTCGAAGTATACTCCTACCTGGCCCCGAAGCTTCACCCCCTCTGAACAGAGCCGACGCAATCTCGTGGCCAAGATGAAACTTGTGCCCAACGGCGCAATGCTCTACGACCAGCGCGCCCTGCTCTGCGACGACTCTATCGTACGCGGCACTCAGCTCACCGACAATGTGAAGGATCTGTATGACCTGGGAGCAAAGGAGGTACACATCCGTATAGCATGCCCCCCGCTGATCTACAGCTGCCCATTCATCGGCTTCACCTCGTCGAAGAGCGACATGGAGCTCCTCACACGCCGCATCATCGGCGAACTTGAGGGCGACCCCAACAAGAACCTCGACAAATACGCCACCACCAACTCTCCGGAATATAATACTCTCGTTGAGAAAATCCGCGAACGTTTCGGTCTCTCATCGCTGAAGTTCAACCCCATAGAGACTCTCGTCTCAAGCATCGGCCTCCCCAAGGAACGCCTCTGCACACACTGCTTCGACGGCAGCAGCCGTTTCCATCCCTGCAAAGGATGCAAGAAGCATTGAGAAGAAGTCCAACCGATGGTATAAAAAATCTCCCCATGACACGGTGTCATGGGGAGATTTTTTATAGCGTTGGTTATCAGAAAGTCACATTGCGCATATCGCCTGTGGCCAGGAAGGCTGTATGGAAAGCGAGCGATGCGTTGAGTGTATGCGGAGTCTGTCCACCCTGCGGACCGCCGAGCTTGAGATACTCGTTGAGAAGCGGACGATACATGGGGTGTGCGCAGTTGTTGATAATCTCATGAGCGCGCTGGATGGGATCCTTGCCACGGAGATCGGCTATACCCTGGTCGGTAACGAGGATATCCACAGAATGCTCCGAATGGTCGAGGTGGGAAACCATCGGCACGATGTTCGAGATCTTACCCTCCTTCGTGATTGACGGGCAGGAGAAGATCGAGATGTAAGCATTACGCGCGAAGTCGCCTGAACCACCGATACCGTTCATCATCTTTGTGCCGGTGACATGTGTCGAGTTGACGTTGCCGAAGATGTCGGCCTCAAGGGCTGTGTTCATGGCAATGATGCCGAGACGGCGTATTACCTCAGGATTGTTAGAGATCTCAACCGGACGGATCACAACTTTCTGCTTGAAGAAGTCGATATTGTCAATCACATCCTGCTCCACCTCATTGGATACGGTGAGCGAGCTGGTGGAACCATATTTGCAACGGCCACGCTTCATGAGGTCGATCACGGCATCCTGGATTACCTCGGTGTACATCTCGAAATCGGGAATCTCCTTGGCATCGGCCAGACCGTAGAGTACCGCGTTGGCCACATTGCCCACACCACTCTGGATGGGGAGGAACGAACTCGGTATGCGCCCGGCCTTCATCTCGCTGATAAGGAAGTGGCATACGTTGGCACCGATATGGTTGGTGACGTCATCAGGAGTGGTGAAGGCATGCACACCATCAAGAGAATCGCTCATCACTACGCCCACTATCTTCTCGGGATCAAGCTTGAGAGTGGGGGTGCCGATATGGTCGCTGGGCTTGAATACAGGAATCTCGCCACGGTTGGGGGGATCAAGGGGCAGATATATGTCGTGGAGGCCGTAAAGCTTGTGATGGATCTTCTCGTTGAGCTCAAGAATAATCTTCTTGGCTCTCTGGGCATATGTGGGAACGTTGCCTACGCCAAGACCCACAACAACGGTGCCGTCATCCTGGATGTCGCTCACCTCGATTATGGCAACGTCGAGATCGCCATAGAAGCCATAGCGGAATTTCTGGGCCAGCTCCGAGAGGTGGAGGTCGAAGTAATGACAGTCATGCGCGTTGATGCGCTTGCGCAGGTCGGGAAGGTTCTGATAGGGGGTGCGGATGCCTATGGCATTTGCACGGGCCAGGACACCGTCGCAACGGTCGGAGGTTGAGGCTCCGGAGAAGATATTGATTTTTAAAGGTTTTCCCTCAGCGTGCAGACGTTCTGCCTTCTCTGCGATAGCACCGGGCACAACTTTAGGGGATCCGGGAGCGGTAAAGCCTGAGAAACCCACATTATCGCCGTCATGGAAATATTCGGCGGCTTCCTGAGGTGTTAAAATCGGAAATTTCATATCGAAATCTAAATTAGTATGAAACGACTTAATTATTTCATGGGTACTTACCCCTGCCGGAGTTGAACGACGGGGTTTGATGCGCGAATTTAACCATTATAATTGATTCCCACAAGTCTAAGACTGAAAAACATCATATTATATAACACCCGGTCGGGTTTGGGAGCAAACGTTCCGCCCGCTCTTTTTGTTATAGGGATAAGGGGCCGGCAGCTCCGGCCGATAATCCAAAAATAAAATACAACGCTATGACTGATACTTCCACAAATACCACTCCATCCGGCACAACCACGCAGCACCCCGCCGAACATGCCACCGGAGAGGAGATCAAGAAATATATAGGCACCGGCCTGCGCTATGTCGTACCGATAGGGATATCGGTGGGGCTTATAATATGGCTTTTCAAGAAAGTGAATTTCAACGATGTCATGACCACTATCCATGAGGGGGTCGATTTCTTCTGGATAGCGGTGATGATGCTTATCACCATGGTGTCGCACATGATCCGCGGCGTGCGCTGGGGGCTCCAGCTGCGTGCGGCAGGCGTACAGAGAATGCCTGTGGTGTGCGAGTGGGTCACCATATGGGGTGCGTATGCCCTCAATCTGGTGTTCCCGCAGCTTGGCGAGGCCTGGCGTTGCGTCTTCGTGAGCCGACGGGAGAAGGCCAAACTCTCAACTGTGATCGGCACCGACGTAGGCGACCGTGGCTCCGACCTTGTGGTAGTGATAATCCTGCTTGTTGTGGCACTGATTGTGGCCCATCCTGAAATAGAGGCTTTCATCACGAAATATTCATTCGGCCGCGATGTCGATGAGGCTGTCAGGAGTGCATGGCTATGGATCTGCCTCGGTGTGGGGATAGGCGGTCTCTGGTTCGTATGCCACTATCTCAAGGAATATAAATGGGTGCGTGCGCTCGACCAGAACCTACAGAATATGTGGAGCGGTTTCAAGGTGATATTCACCATGAAGAAATGGTGGCTTTATCTGATACTGACAGCGGCCATCTGGACCTGCTATTTCTTCGAGACGTATGTCTGCTTCCAGGCATTCCCCTTCACGCGCCGTCTGATCGAAGACCCCGGCATGGCGCTCGGGTTCCGTCCCGGTCTGGTTGTCTTCGTGTTCGGCTCCTGCTCCATGGCCATTCCATCCAACGGCGGTCTCGGTCCGTGGAATCTCGCTGTTATGTTCGCCCTCACACTCTTCGGCTGCACCAACACCGAAGGCACCGCCTACTCGCTCGTGGTGTGGAGTTTCCAGTCGATGATGCTCATAGCCTTAGGTCTCTTCTCGGCCGGCTACATCTCGGTCACCGGCCGCAAGCACCCGGTCCCCTCCGGCAGCTCAATAACCACCGACTGAAGTCAACATTTACTCATTGACCTACTTTCGAATTGAAACAGAGGCCGTCCTCTTTTAAGAGACAGCCTCTGTTTCAATTATATATATCAATAAACTTTCATATGCGAATATTTTTAGACATATATATTTATATATGTTTTTATTGCTAATATTAAGCAGTTTCATTAATTTTGCATTATCATCAACAACGCTTTCCCATTATGTATCAGATGCCCGCGAAATATCCGGTCGATATTCAGTCATTCGCTAAAATCCGCGAGGGGAATTACCTCTACGTTGACAAGACAGACTTGGTTTATCATCTTGCCAACAGTCATAACTGTGTATTTCTCAGTCGTCCCAGACGTTTTGGGAAGAGTTTGCTGACATCCACCATTGAAGCCTATTTCAAGGGTCAAAAGGAGTTGTTCAAGGGTCTGCTCATCGAAAATCTTGAATCGGAATGGAGGCGCCACCCGGTGCTCCACTTCGATTTAAGCGGTGAAAATTTCAACCATCCACAGCGGATGATTGATCATATCTCAAACATATTGCTACGCATGGAAGAACAATATCAGATATCTTCCGATGGTAGTATATCGCAGCGATTTACCCGTCTGATACACAGTGTCTACAAGCTCACCGGCGAGAGAATTGTAATCCTTATTGATGAATACGACAAACCTCTACTTGACAACATCAATGGGGATGGGTATATGGAGGATATCCAAGACGAGCTACGGGCATTCTACTCAGTAATAAAATCATGTGATGCCTATTTACGGTTCTCATTCTTAACAGGTGTCACCAGATTTAGCCGCCTCTCTGTTTTCAGTGGACTTAACAATCTTGACGACATCTCCCTGCGTCCTGACTACAATGCCATATGCGGAATAACCGAAAAGGAGATGCACACATACTTCACTTCATCTGTAGACGTATTCGCTGACTTTGAAGGACGCACACCTGACGAAATATGGCATGAGCTGAAAGAACGCTACGACGGCTATCATTTCTCGCGAATAGGAGAGGATATCTACAATCCTATCAGTGTGATGAAGACTTTTGAGGAATGCGACTTCCGCGATTATTGGTTCGATACGGGACAGCCATCATTCCTTTTCAAACTGATAACTCGTCATCCTTTCAATGTCGGTCAGCTTGATGGAGCCCGGAGAACCGCCAGCATGCTATGTGATATATCGAATATTGACACCGATATCGTTCCGCTACTCTATCAAGCCGGATATCTCTCAATCAAATCATATGACCGTGACCGACGTGAGTATGTCTTAGGCTTCCCAAACAAAGAGGTCTCCTTAAGATTCTGGGAGAGCCTTGCCAAATATTTCTTCCCCGGCAATGTCGAAAACGGCAACTTCAGTTTACGACATTTTACAGAGGAAATCAATAATGGTAATGCAGAAAGCCTCATGATTCTGTTTCAAAGTTTATTAGCCGACACACCATCTGAACATGAAATGAACAAAGAGGTACATTTCCAGAACATGATGGCGATTGTAGCTAAGATGCTTGGATATTGCGTTGAGACAGAACGTCATTCTTCACATGGCCGTTGCGACATGATACTGAAGACAACCCGTTATATTTACATCTTCGAATTCAAAGTTGACGGCACGCCTCAACAAGGTATTTCTCAGATATTTGAAAAAGGTTATGCAGACCCTTATGGATGTGACCCACGTTCAATTTTCCTGGTAGGAGCTAACTTCTCCTCTAAAACCAGAACGCTTGATTCATGGTTAATCCAAGAGTATAATCATTGACCTACTTCACCTCTTCACGGAGCCACTTCTCAAGTTCCTCTGTCCATTGGCGTTTATACCTGAAGCCGTCGCTGAATCCCCACCCATGGCCTCCGTCAGGATACATGTGGAGCGATACCTTCACATTATTGTCGAGCAGAGCCCTGACATAACGCATGGTATTCGCTACCGGCACTATGTCATCATCCGCCGCCAACATTATGAATGCCTTCGGAGTCTCCTTAGTAACCTGAGTCTCGTTACTGTAATATCTAACCTTCTCCTCCGAGGGATTACGGCCAAGCAGATTCACTCGTGAGCCCTCATGAGTAATCGCAGAGTCCATGCTTATCACAGGATAAAACAGTATCTGGAAATCCGGTCGGTCAGCAGCCGATTCATAATGAGTGGAGGCAGTGGCGGCAAGATGTCCCCCAGCCGACGCTCCCATTATACCGAGTGTCCTCACTCCCCATTCATCGGATTTCTCCCGCATCAGGCGCATGGCTTTGGTGACATCCTCCAAAGGAACAGTGCTACGCTCATGTGGCATACGATATTTGACAACGGCATAGGTTATACCCAAGCTATTCATCCATCGTGCCATATCCTTACCCTCCTTGTCAATTGAGAGCCACTCATATCCTCCACTGGGACACATGAGAATCGCCACACCTCCTGGTTTATCGGCAGGATATACATATAATTCAGAGCCCTCACCCAGGGAATCCGGATAAAGCTCCACAGTCAGCGATTTAGCAGAAGCAACCACAGCCGACAGGAACGCCAGCCACACCATGATATATTTAACCATATTATCAGAATTTTATTTCAGTATAATTTCAAACTGGTCGCATTTCCCTGTTCGGTGAGCCAGATGCTTTGTTGATGGCGATATGCCGAACAGCGGTGAATACGTCTTGACCCCGATGGTCTTGCCGTCAGGCTTGAACTCCAGGATACGCACCCAGCCGTCGCCGCCGTTCCCTTCCCAGCCTCCGCCGAGAGTCTGGACGTTAAACATCATCTGATGCACGTCGTCCCCCTTCTCATTCTTATCAACCCGATAAGCCACTGAATCCTCAAAATCACCCACCTCACCTTCATGGCCGCTTATGGCAAGCACTATATTTTCGGAAGGTTGGAGAAGCTTATCCCATACCTGTTGCCCCCAGTTATGCGGAGTTATGGCATACGGTTCATTATCGGTTCTGGCTGCACTTCTCTCGTCAAGCAATGAATGTGTCATGTAGATTACCCGGTGATTCCTGAAGCGGTCGCTTCTGATAAGATTCGCGGTCCATTCAAGCACCTCATCGCGTGGTGCGAACTCATTGCACACCACCAGTATCTTACCCCAGTTAGGCTCATCGAATTCAAAAGCGGCATTCTCAAGCGACTCATCCCCGTTGCGGTTGGGATACAAGGCCACGGCACAGTCAAACCATTTCTCATTACGTTCTATGGGGAAATACTCCGGAAATTTCGTCCGTCCGTTCTCCGAACTGCGGTAACCGTAGTCATGATTTCCGGTTGAGATGATATAAGGCACCTTATTGTCGATACGCTCGAATGCCCTTGAGACCGAATCCCACATCTGGCGCGATGTCTGATTGAGCATATTTCGGTTGCGGATAAGGTTCTCATTCTGTTCCACGAGGTCGCCTGTGCAGAGCACGGCTTTTATATTCAGATTCTCAATGTTATCTGAAATCCATACTGTCTGGAGTTCAAAAAGAGGTTGATTGATGTCATATTTGATGTATCCCTGGGGATCGCCCAACAGAATCATTGAGAAGGATTCAGGATTGTCAAGTTGCTGACGGTCAGTACGGTTTTGTGCAAAGCCTCCCAAGGTCACCGCACCCATTACCAGTATTGAAGAAAGTCTTTTCATGACGATTATTGTTAAGTGGAGATGTTACACTTGCAAAGTTAACACTTTTTTTGTTAAAATAGAATAGTCACCGCATCCCGGACAGATTGAAAATCCAAGATGCGATGACTTTACAATTTTGTGAGGCTAACCTGACAAGGGAGCTCCTACAATCAGCGTGTCATATTCCAGTAGACTACATACCGGGTGCGGTGCAGATCATAAAGAGGTCGCAGAGTCTTGCCATCTTTCGAACGGAACGTCAGTCCGTTGCCATCTCTGCTGATGCTATCCCCGGGCCGGGAGGAGTCAATCTTCAGAGTCGTGTCAAGACCCTCCGGAATATGGTAATCATAGGTGTAGTAATCATTGCGTACAGTGGGGTCAGAAAATGGATTGAATCCCTCATTTCCCATATCGCCTGCCAACACCACCGGACCGTACATGACTGCCCCGCGACTCGGATCGTCGGGCGCTGTCTCGACTCTCAACGACATCGGATATTCCACCTCAACAACGTCACCCTCTCTCCAATTGCGTGAGATTGTGATGTAGGAGGAGGGGTTGCTCTTGACCGACATCCGTTTTCCATTCACCTTCACTACAGGCTTGCCACTCCACGATGGATAACGTAATTTAAGATTCAGATTCTCACCTGTAGATTTATCAACCCTGAATCTTACCACTCCCGACTCGGGGAAATCGGTCTGCTGACGCAGACTGAAACCTTTATCGCGCCAGTCAAGCACCGAGGGTATGAATAGATTTACATATAAATCATTCTCTCCATGGTAGTAGATGGCCTCACCATACTTTGCATGGCTCTCGAAGCCGCTCCCCACACAACACCAGAATGACTGCTCCGGAGTGCTGTACACCTTATATGCTCCGCTCAGCAACGGCAGGAAGTAACACACCATGCCGGATTGTGGATCCTGCTGGGCAAGAATATGGTTGTATAATGCCCGCTCATAATAATCGGCTACCTCGGCCGAACCATTCTCACAGAAAAGATGGCGCGACAATTTCAGCATATTATACGTGCAGCATGTCTCTCCGGTGTAGCCGTTTATGAACCTGGAGAATTTCTCCGTGTCAAAGTAATGTTCCTTCTGACTGCTCGATCCTGTCACAAAAGAGTGGCGGCGCGTCATCTCGTTCCAGAACAGCCGGGCTATCTCTCCACTACGGTTATCTGACGTCAACTCATAGTTGCGCATCTCACCGATCACTTTGGGAATGAAGGTGTTGGTATGTTTCGTACCGAAGTCGGCATCCCCGGCTGCCAAGGGGTCGAGCACATCGTTGTGATAGAAATAGGCTGCCAACTCCTTGAACCGTTCATCGCCTGTAACGGCGTAGAGATTGTAGAAGGCCTCGTTCATCCCTCCGAATTCGTTGCGGAGCATCAGACGGCGAGTCTCGTCAGGAAGTCCTGCCAGCTTATTGTAAGCCCACTCCCCCATCTTTGTCACAACCTCCAGAGCATCCTGGTTGTCGGAATACAGATACTGGTCGATAAGTCCGGAGAAAAGTTTGTGGAGTGTATACCAGGGTGCCCATACACTCTTTCCACGTATGTTACGGTTGATCAGCTCCTCAGGGAAGGCGCTCAGGTAACCGCCCCCCAACGTAGCCTGCACCTCTTTCAATCCAGCCACAAGACTGTCACCCTTCTGTTTGAAGATATCCTCCCCTGTGGCTGCATACATCAGGCCGTAGGCCGAAAGAAGATGCCCTGTTGTATGGCCACGCAAATCACAGTCAAGCGATTCCCAGCCTCCGAGCTTCTTCACCGCCTCATAGCCACCCTCAAGACCGGCGAACACTCCGGCGTTGTTGCGGAAACTGTGAAGCAGGCGGTTCACTTCAATCTTTGCCATCCATGCAGAGTCGCGCATGAGATTATCATGCACTCTCCCCGGAAGAAGACGCACATCCTTTAGGTCAAAACTTCTCACCTCCATCGGTGCCGCAGTCTCAACTGCCAGTTTCCCCTTATGCTGCCCGGGATATATGGATTGGGCTGATAATTGCGGCACACCTACGGAAAGGAGTGCCAGCAAGAAAGTCCATTTAAGTTTCATGTTAAAGAACGGTTTTATCAGTTATCAACCCTTAATACTCCCCACAGGCCGGATTTACTCATATCCGGTTCGGACTTGGGCAAAAAAAATTGGCTGCGGAGAGTCCGCAGCCAATTTTTACTGTATTGATGATGTTATCAATATTTCTTTGCAATCTTCTTGTAGCCGTACTGAGCGTCCTTGCCGAGTTCCTCCTCGATGCGGAGAAGCTGGTTGTACTTAGCCATACGGTCGGAACGGCTTGCAGAACCGGTCTTGATCTGGCCGGCGTTGGTTGCTACCGCGATGTCAGCGATTGTAGCATCCTCAGTCTCACCTGAACGGTGTGAGATAACTGCAGTGTAGTTGTTGCGCTGTGCCATCTCAACTGCACGGAGAGTCTCTGTGAGTGAACCGATCTGGTTAACCTTTACAAGGATTGAGTTGCCGCAACCCTCGGCGATACCTCTCTCAAGATACTTAACGTTAGTTACGAACAGGTCGTCACCAACGAGCTGGCAACGGTCGCCGATGAGCTTGGTGAGCTCTCTCCAGCCCTCCCAGTCGTTCTCATCCATACCATCCTCGATTGAGTCGATAGGATATTTTGTGATGAGCTGCTCGAGATACTGTGCCTGCTCTTTGCTTGTGAGCTTCTGGCCGTTAACCTCTTTCTCTGCACCGTTCTTCAGGTGAGTGTAGTCATATACACCGTTCTGATAGAACTCAGAAGAAGCGCAGTCAAGACCGATTGTGATATCCTTGCCGGGCTCGTAACCTGCCTTCTTGATAGCCTCCATGATTACGTTGAGGGCATCCTCAGTGCCTTCGAGCTTGGGAGCGAAACCACCCTCGTCACCTACGGCAGTTGAAAGGCCACGGGCCTTGAGAACTGACTTCAGGTTGTGGAATACCTCAGCACCCCAGCGGATAGCCTCCTTGAATGAGGGAGCGCCTACAGGACGGATCATGAACTCCTGGAAGCAGATGGGAGCGTCAGAGTGTGCACCACCGTTGATGATGTTCATCATAGGAACGGGGAGTACGTAGCTGTTGGCGCCACCGATATATTTGTAGAGGGGAAGACCGAGATAGTCAGCGGCTGCCTTGGCGGTAGCGAGTGACACACCGAGGATGGCGTTTGCACCGAGGTTTGACTTGGTGGGAGTACCGTCGAGGGCGAGCATAGCCTCGTCAACTGCAATCTGGTCAAGTGCGTTCATCCCTTTGAGAGCCTCTGCGATAGGACCGTTCACGTTGGCTACTGCCTTCTGAACACCCTTGCCGAGGTAACGGTTCTTGTCACCGTCACGGAGCTCAAGAGCCTCGTTCTCACCGGTGGATGCTCCGGAGGGAACAGCTGCACGGCCAAATGCGCCGCTTTCAAGTGTTACGTCTACTTCTACTGTGGGGTTGCCACGAGAATCAAGAATCTCACGAGCAACAATCTTTTCAATTTTCATGTCTTGATATGATTTAAAAATCTATATTTTTTAAGCAACTTCAGAGGGATTCGCAATCCTGTGGGGAGGAGTCTGTGCAATCCCCCTCTTTTTCGATGCAAAATTACAAAAAAAATCTCATTTCCACCCCACTCTTTAACGCATTTTTTAATCTATTTCACCTCTTTTATACCATACTCACCTCTTTTTACTCCTCTTTCACCTGTTTTTATCCCCTTTTTTATCTCTTTTAACCCTGATGCCCCATTTTAACCCCTTCCTCCACTTTCTCTTTTCAGCTTTTATTACTAATTTCGCGTAAATTCTTCCGTTATGACTCCTCTGCTGCTTAAAGATATGGTGTTGGCCCAGCTCCCTTTCATCCCTAATGAGAGTCAGCTGGCCCTTATACATGCCCTCTCCTCCTATATTATATGCGGAGGCCCCCGCGACGTGTTCCTGCTCAACGGCTACGCCGGAACAGGTAAGACTTCGGTGGTGGCCGCCCTCGTCAGAGCCCTCCGTCAGGCCGGACGACGATATGTGATTCTCGCCCCCACAGGACGTGCAGCCAAGGTGGCAGCCTCAATGTCGGGCGAAAAAGCCTCTACCATCCATAAGCGTATTTTCAGAGGTAATGGCACCGACCCCTCGAACACTACCTTCTTCCTTGCGGAGAACCGTGATGCCGACACTGTCTTCATTATTGATGAGGCCTCGCTCGTCACGGATGCCCCCTCTTTCCAGGCGTCGCTCCTTCAGCAACTCGTGCGGCACGTCTACTCCGCTCCGGGATGCCGCATGATTTTTGTGGGCGATGTCGCCCAGCTCCCTCCCGTGGGTATGACGGAGAGTCCGGCTATGAATCCCGACCGGCTCTCGGCCATCGGACTCAACCCGCTGTCGTTCTCGCTCGAAATCCCTGTCAGACAGGCTGCCGGAAGCGGAGTGCTCTATAATGCCACCGTGGTGCGCCAGGCGCTCTTTGACAATACTCTTCCTGAGAATTTCTCCCTGCGGGCTGCCGGATTCCCCGACGTCACTGTCGTGAACCCCTCTGAACTGGCCGACTATCTCTCTGACTCCTGGGCCACTGTCGGGCAAGAGGAGACCCTTATCGTGACTCGCTCAAACCGCCGTGCCAACAATTTCAACCAGGCCATACGCAACATGGTGATGTATGCCGAGGAGCCGCTGCAACAGGGCGACCGTATTGTCATATCCAAGAATGACTATTACTGGAGCAAGGCCAACGGTCTGAAGAATTTCATCGCCAACGGCGAGACAGCTGAGGTAACCTGGGTGGGACGGCGTGAGAAGGCATATGGCCGCTGGTTCTCGGACGTTGAACTCCGCCTCCCTGACACCGACACCCCGGTTGCAGCCAAGATAATGCTGCGGAGCCTCGTCACGGAGGGTCCGAATATCCCGCGTGATGAGATGGAACGCCTCTACACACGTGTCATGGCGGATGCCGAGGGTGAGCTGTCGCACAAAATCAAGGCTGCCATGGAGGATCCTTTCTATAATGCACTCCAGGCCAAGTATGCCTATTGCGTGACGTGTCATAAGGCCCAGGGCGGACAGTGGAAGCATGTCTACATCGACATGGGAGCTATCCCTACCGATGCCGTCGGACCCGATTTCTACCGCTGGCTGTACACCGCCGTCACCCGCTCCACGGAACGCCTGTTCCTGGTCAACCCTACCGTCCGCGTCATCAACTGACCCTCACTCAGCACCCCCATATCTCTCCTGATTTCGTGGTTTCTGATTTTTTTTGTAACTTTGCACTCAAATAACCATATTTAGATAAAGAAATGAAAGCATACGTTTTCCCGGGCCAGGGTGCCCAGTTCGTAGGAATGGGTAAGGACCTCTACGAGACTAATGCCGAAGCCCGTCAGCTCTTCGACAAAGCTAACGAGATTCTTGGTTTCCGCATCACTGACCTCATGTTCGAGGGTACTGAAGAAGACCTCAAGCAGACCAAGGTGACTCAGCCCGCTATCTTCCTTCACAGCGTGATTCTCGCCAAGAGCCTTGGCGACGAGTTCAAGCCTGATATGGTTGCCGGCCACAGCCTCGGTGAGTTCTCAGCCCTCGTGGCTGCTGGAGCCCTCTCGTTTGAGGAGGGTCTGAAGCTGGTGTCTGCCCGCGCCCACGCCATGCAGAAAGCCTGTGAGGCACAGCCCTCCACTATGGCCGCCGTGCTTGCCCTTCCCGATGAGAAGGTTGAGGCTCTCTGCGCTGAAGTCGACGACATCGTGGCTCCCGCCAACTATAACTGCCCCGGACAGGTGGTAATCTCCGGCACTCTCGACGGCATAGACAAGGCTTGTGAGAAGATGCTCGCAGCCGGTGCCAAACGTGCCCTCAAGCTCAAGGTGGGCGGCGCTTTCCACAGCCCCCTCATGCAGCCCGCCCAGGAGGAGCTGGCTGAGGCTATCGCAGCTGCCAAGTTCCAGACTCCCGTCTGCCCCGTATATCAGAATGTCGACGCCAAACCTCACACCGACCCTGAGGAGATCAAAGCCAACCTCATCAAGCAGCTCACAGCTCCCGTACGCTGGACTCAGGATGTCGAGGCTATGATTGCCGATGGCGCTGACGAGTTCATCGAGCTCGGTCCAGGTGCTGTTCTCCAGGGTCTCGTGAAGAAAATCAACCGTAATGTAGCCACTTCCGGCAAACAGTAATATCACCCCATTATGAATGTAGCTATAGTAGGTGCCAGTGGTGCCGTAGGTCAGGAGCTTCTGCGCGTCCTCGACGAGCAGAATTTCCCCGTTGACAATCTCCGCCTCTTCGGATCTCCCCGCAGCGCGGGTTCTGAATATGAGTTCCGTGGCAAGAAAGTCACCGTGGAGCTTCTCGACAAAAACGCCGATTTCTCAGGCGTTGATATCGCCTTCACCTCTGCCGGTGCCGGCACTTCGAAGGAATATGCCGATGTCATCACACGCCACGGCGCCGTGATGATCGACAACAGCAGCGCGTTCCGTATGGATGCCGATGTGCCTCTGGTTGTGCCTGAGGTAAACGGCGCTGACGCGCTCGACCGTCCCCGCAACATCATCGGCAACCCCAACTGCACCACAATCCAGATGGTTGTGGCTCTCAAGCCCATCCACGACCTCTCCCCTATCCGTAAGGTGCATGTGGCAACCTACCAGGCTGCCAGCGGTGCCGGTGCATCCGCAATGCAGGAGCTGATCAACCAGTACCGCGAACTGGAGGAGGGTAAGCAACCGACAATCGAGAAGTTTGCCTATCAGCTGGCCTTCAATCTCATCCCTCATGTTGACGTATTCACCGACAACGGCTACACCAAGGAGGAGATGAAGATGTATAACGAGACACGCAAGATCATGCACGACGACAATATCAAGGTTAGCGCAACCTGTGTACGTGTGCCTGTTCTCCGTGCCCACAGCGAGGCCATCTGGATTGAGACCGAGCGTCCTCTCTCAATCGAGGAGGTGCAGGCTGCCTTCGAAAAGGCTCCCGGTCTGATTGTGAAGGATAATCCTGCTGAGAAGGAGTATCCCATGCCGCTCGACATCACAGGCAAGGATCCCGTCTACGTCGGACGTCTCCGCAAAGACATCTCCGACCCCAACGGACTCAGTTTCTGGGTTGTCGGCGACCAGATCAAGAAGGGCGCGGCTCTCAACGCCGTGCAGATTGCACAGTGGCTCCTCGCCAACGATCCCGCCTTCAAAAACTGATCCTTTCCGTGCGACAAGTCGCACACAACGACACGCTGAAAATCACGACAGCCCTACGGGCTGCCAAAATATATACCCCGGGGTGGCAACCACCCCGGGGTATATATTTTCTATCCACCCCATCCCGGACGGATGCGACTCATCCCAAATAGCATTATTCCATGCTCAGGATGGTTAGGATTTTATTCTTCACACAGGCTGTTGATCTGTTGAATCATCTTCTTTATTTTGTTTAAAGCAAAATCTGTTGACTCATCATAGTCATCCGTAGATGGGCAGAGGATGGGATTTTCATTGAGAATATACAAACCATCCTCATCTTCACTCCAGCCATTGTTTTTTAGGAACCTGTTCTCTTTGGAATTACCACCTCGTTGAGATTGTATGCCATAACACCATCCTTTAAATTCTATATCGTCGAAATATATATTCAGATACAGACTAGCGTATGGAAATTGTTCTAAGAATTTACCATCCTTTATTTGAATCCATACTCCGTATGGATTCAAATAGGCATCAAGATTTGCTTGGCGTGCCTTCTCACAAAAGATATGTTCTCTAAGTTCGTTGTCTTTTCTACTACTGCGTTCTCCAGATAACAGGTATATTATATCTCCCTTATCTCCTTCCTCCCGAGTGAAATTCCCTTGGCTGCAGTACTCTGTTACAGATGGGTACTTGACAAAACACTTGCGCCATGAATCCTTAGTTAACTCCAAATTGGAAGCTAACTGTTCTTCAATGAAATTCTCCAGCGTTGAATCAAGATGTTGCTCCATCCATCGAGTTACTTCTCGCTTGGCGAAACTTGCTTTCTCAGTTGACATATCTCTAAATGAGAAACGAGGAACTCCCCCTGAAAAACCTTTGTGATTACAGTAATCAGTGACGGACAGACAGGCACGGTAGAACAGATTACTCTCTTCAATAGCCACTTTTTGAAGGAGTGTAGCCCTGCGATTTATAAGTTCGCATATTTCTGCCTCATGCTTTTCTATGTCAGCTGTTTCCCATCTTCTTGTCTTACGGGTATGTTCATAGATAGCCCGTCTGTTGGGAGGCATGGATTCAATCTGATTGGCAGCTTTATCTGTCTTTGCCATAGGGTCATTGTCATTCAATGAGGAATTGGCTCTGCGACTTAACAGAAACAGATTGCCGATACTGTTGATGGTTCGGGAGTTATACTTATTATCGATATTACCTCTTGATTGAGGGAGATGGTGCTCAACCGAATTATAATATTTGAACTCGAAATTGGGATTAGCTCCATTCAGATACATTAGGTAATCTATAGCATTCAGCAGAAAACGTGGTGTAGATGTGCCAAGATACTTCCATTCGTCATTGTACTCCTGCAATATCTCATTCAACGTTCCAAGAATAAGTCGGTTTAATCTGGGGAGGTACCAGCTTATGCTGTATTCCACTTCGCCGAAAGTGAACCAAGAGAGAATTTCATTGAGAAACCATTTGTACTTACGTGAGGGATAGGAAACCTGTAGCATAGAGAGAGCCTTTATTACATTATCTTCGATGTTGGTGACAGTTTCTTCCAACCACTCTTGGGAAGTCTTTCCAAAGGTCTTTCCAAACCAGATACCATTGTTGGATGAACTCTTATGGGGCTTTTTCAGAGTCCATTTATCGTTGTCAGAGTCCGTATCAGTGCGAATTATATATCTGTCGAGAATAATTCTGTAATAGAGTACCTGTGCTATAAATTCCTGGCCATCGATCTTATCTGCAAGAATTTGGTAGACATTAAGTAAGTCCTTTTCGTTCAAAGGAATCTCTTTACCCTCAATTTCTTGATATTCGTCATTGTAGCAAAGTCTGAATACCTGCATGAGGAAATTTGGGAAATCGATTATAGACTCCCCGATATTGTCAGTATTATCTTCTACCTCTGTCTTGTCTGTCTCTTTATGGCGATATGAGTCATCTTGTATGATAGCGTCCAATGTCATTGGAGCCTCATCATCGTTCTCCTCTTCACATAACATAGTTATATTTTCTTTAATAAAGCTATCATAATTGTCACCAAAAATCCGATTTCTGACATTGGCTTTTATTGTACGTTGCACACGCACATCCATTTGAGCACAAGCATCCCAGATAGCCGCCAGACTTTTCATTTCATTTAATGACAAGCGGTCTTTAACCGAGGCGAGGATTTGCGCCTTTAGAATCTCATGTTTCTTAAGCTGGTCGCCTGAGTTGTTCATGATTTCAAAATAGGCAGCCACATCGGTATCTTGGGGCATTTCAGCCAACACAAAGTAAACTTGAGACGCGAGGTAATTGGCGAATGATTCCAATTCATTATGATTGTCGCGGTCAAGTTTGGCGATTGACAGGTTTTCATTATCTGCATCCAGAGGACAATCCTTAATGGTGGAGATGGCTGTTGCAAATGTATTCAGACTCCCGAAGTTGTTATTTCCATTAGAAATATCGGGTATTGAGAAGGTGTTGAGAAATTCAGACACTTCATCACGAGAGTCATATTGCAGGCGGGTTGCCATAAGTTGAGGAAGATAATTTTTACCAAGCACCTTTAGCAATAAGGTAATCACGGTAAGGCGTTGTTGGCCGTCTATGACCTCCAGCATGCGGTTCGTACCACTTTTACGGTTAAGCACGATTATCGACCCGACAAAATATGGACGTTCCGATTGATAGCTTTCATACAAGTCCTGGAGAAGCTGGGTAATTTCCGGTTCGCCCCAGGCGAAATTGCGCTGATACAGCGGAACGATATAGTCATAATCGCCGCTAAATAATTCAGTTATATTTTTATGAATATTCTTTCTTTCCATTTTAATCAGAGATAAGATCGTCAGAATTTATGATCTTGCCATTTTTGTTTATGATACCGCCGGAATTAAGGATAAATTCTGCAACCTTATTTATATTATTGGCTCTGTAATCGATGCTTTGAGACGCAAACTCAATAAGTGACCTAAGTCCGGAATCATTTACAGATGTGGTTATGCATTCGAAGTATCGTTTAGGGAAATCGATAGTGGATGCATAACATACTCTTTGTAGTCTGAGACGTTCACGATAGGCAAGAGAATAAAGTGTCTTGTAATAACGATTCACAAATACCTCTCCAAACCTATCATACAAAGCGAGCACAAGAGCAATAAACACTTCGCGAATATATCCGTCGCCCTTGCGTTTGGCACCTGGATATTGCAGACAGTATTCTTTAAAATCCTGTTGGAATTTGTATAAAGGATGACCTTCCGGTTTAGGATTTAGAATCACATAATTGTATGCATTGATATAGGTCCTGATATATTCAAAAAACAGGTTTCCATTGATTATATCCATTGTGATAGACACGAATGGATTTTGTCCTTTATCATCTATTCCGCGATGGGTTATCCTCTCTGTTTGGGTATTGTAATGCAGATAAAGCAATAGGCTCATATTCGTAAGTGGCAGCTCTGCTTCACCTTTATTGAATTGTATACCCTTAAATTCATTGATTTTAGATTTGCCGAAAGACCATGCTGAATGTTGTCGGCTCCACTTGCGTATCCGATAGAGATTGTTGACCATTGTTTTAAGCAGTGATTCCTCTGAATCTACCCCTTTCATTAACACTGCAGATTCCCATTGACGGTCAATATCCTTTTTCTCTTCGGTAAGGGTAATGGTTGTAGTGTCGTTGTCAATTGCTCTAAGATGATATGCTTTCAACAAGTTATAGGCCTCAAGTTCCTTGCCACGCCCATTCTGGCTATCGAACATTTGGAAAGCCTCGGTCAAGTCATCAGCTGTTATAACTACGACCGAACACTTGTTAAGAATAAAATCGAGGAGTTGCTTCTTTTGGATGTTGTTATTGGACAGCCAATTCTGAATATGGTGATAATTGCGATATATATTCAGCCTTGAATCAATATGGCTATATCTGCATTGCAGGCGGTGCGAAGTCGAACTTCCCTCAAGGCACATAAATATCAATGATAGAGTTGTAAGTCGTTGCTGGCCATCAACAATATCAAATTTACCGGACTGGCTAATGGGATTAACGATGATGGATCCGATACGATATTCCTCTTTTTTCAGGTTATCCCGCAGGGTGTTTAATAAAGTATCCACATGGATGGTTTGCCAGCGATAGGGACGTTGATAAAAAGGGATGTCGAACAATGAGAAGTTTAATTCTCCTATGTTCATGATGTTGGCGTTGATTTTGCCCATTATTTACTGAGTTTGGTCAATCTTTACAAGTTTGGCTGCAAATATAACACTTGTTCTTGAAAGACACAACAAATATTAGGTTTTTAATCTTTTTAGCTTATTATTTGACAAAGATATAGCGGTACTATTTTGTCCTTATTTTTTGATTGAATATGGTCTCATGACACGCATCAAAGTAGCGTTACAGCCTCTCTGACGATACTATATTCTGGGAATCTGTAAAATTCACGATTCTAAGATATTTCCTTATTTTGAAATTGGTTTTATTAGAAAAATCTCACTAACTTTGCAGTGTTGATGCTCGGTAGTCCCTGTATATCAAGCTATCGGGTTTAGTTTTTTATAGTCGCCAATTTAAATAAAAATCCTGAGATTTTTATCTAAATTGGCATTTGAAATCAAACACTTATCCCCAAATGGCAAAAATAACCGTAAAAGATACCGAAGTCAATGTTGTAAAAGTAAACGGAGAGGACTACATCTGTCTCACCGATATGTTGCGTGCCAAAGATGGAGACTTCTTCATCACTGATTGGCTGCGTAACCGTAACACGCTTGAGTTTATCGGCATTTGGGAAAAAGTATATAATCCGGATTTTAATTATGGCGAATTCGCCACAATTAGAAATCAGTCCGGTCTCAACAGTTTCAAGATAAGTGTCAAGGAATTTGTAGCAAGAACCAACGCTATATCACTTCAAGCCAAAGCAGGACGGTATGGTGGCACATACGCCCATAAGGATATAGCGTTTGAGTTTGCCATGTGGATCAGCCCGGAGTTTAAGGTCTATATCGTCAAGGAGTTTCAGCGGTTGAAAGCCGAGGAACAGCGGTTGATTGGATGGTCGGCGAAGCGTGAGTTGTCGAAAATCAACTACCGCATACACACTGATGCTATCAAGCAGAACCTTATTCCGGCAGAGGTCACTAAAGCCCAGGCGAGTATCATCTATGCCAATGAAGCGGATGTGTTGAACGTGGCTATGTTCGGTATGACTGCAAAACAGTGGCGAGAGGCTAACCCCGATTTGAAAGGCAATATCCGCGACTATGCCTCGGTCAACGAACTTATCTGCCTCTCAAACATGGAAAGCCTCAATGCTGTATTCATAGAGCAGGGCTTACTCCAATCAGATCGACTTATAAAACTTAACCAAATCGCCATCCATCAGATGAGCGTGTTGGAGAGTGGTGATAATGATCGGAAGTTATTGAAATAATAAGAATTTCACCGCTTCATTAAGGTGTAGGAGTCAGACAAAGAGGAAGTCATGTCCTTTATGAAAAGGCTGGATACCCACGACCTATCCCTATTCCGTTACATGGAGGAGAGATACCTGAGCCTTTGAGGCTGGCGATCATGAAAGAGATGGGCTCAGATAATCCACCTCTTTCATAAACGTTAAAATTTTAATCTTATGAACAAACTTATCATTAACATTTGTACAAGTTCTGATTCTTTTGGAGGTTTCAGTGAGAATTGTGAGGGTATTTTCGCTGCTGGTAACAGTGTGAACGATGTTAAAAAAGATGTGCTTGAAACTATCAGGATTCTTAAGGAGGAATGGCCCAAAGAGCAATGGCCACAGGCCCTGAAGGAAGACTAGCCAATAGAATGGCATTACGATGTTCAGTCACTCCTTGGATATTATGAAGGAGTGATTACAAATGCGGCGTTGGAACGACTTACCGGAATCAATAAAAAGCAGTTGTGGAATTATTCACATGGGATTTCGAGACCAAGAAAGGAGGCAAGAGAAAAAATAGAGAAGGCATTACATTCTTTGGGACAGGAACTTTTGGAGCTTAGTTTATGATAAGAAATAATCCAAGTAGGGCAAATAAAAAAATAATTGCCCTACTTGGATTACAGGTGAAGCATACATCGTTTCTGCTGCTTACAGCATAGTAGTTATTTCCGTTCCTCAATAAGCCGTATATCTGAAACTGTCAAAGCTCACACTCCCATCACCTTCGGCCACAAGTGCCGGACGAAGAGCAAAGAACTTCTTATACTCTTTGTGATTCATGTGGGAAACATCTATTCCATCCGCCACCAACTCCCATTTATCTCCATCCTGACTCACATACGCATGAAGTCGGTTTCCACGGTTTTGAAGTCTTACGCGGAAGCTACCTCCCATTGTATTCGGTATTCTTGAATATTCACCCTTCCCTGAATATATGTATATATTATCCAAATCTGCCATGACTCCTGCATAGGCCTCCTCACTGTAGAAGAGCATCAATCCTCCCCGCGACTCAGGATAAAGGCTTATTTCCGTCTCCACCATATAATTCCCATGCATCGCAGTTGTCAGAAGCACTGTGGCATCTCCGGGATTCCCACCTCTACCTTTCAGGGTGAGCCTGCCATCACCAAATGAGATTGCACTCGGTGTATAATCTTTCCATAGAGTCCATTGCCATCCCAGAGAATCTGACTCGAAATCGTCATCGAGAGTAACAAGAGAGGTAGCCGAAGGTGGAAGAAATCTATCGGAGGCAGCCGGGCGCACCCACCCGTCAGATGTCCATTCCACAGGTTCAATAAGCGTCTGACGTCCCAAAGCATGATTATTGTTGGCATAGCCATGATAGACCACCCACCAATTACCATCTGTGTCATCTACAAGTGTGCCATGACCCTTTGACCACCATTCCTCGGAATCGGAATAGGTGTGTACCAGAGGATTATATGGCGAATTCTCCCACGGACCGTCAAGCGACTTTGACCGGGCCACGATAACCATATGGCTTGTCGGCGGACCGGCCGTGCCACCCTCAGCCGATACTATATAATAATATCCCCCCTTTTTCAATAGCTTGGGCGATTCCAGATATTTTCCTTCAGTCACCCACCCGGAAGGGATGTCCCAACCGTCATATACCTTTCTCTTCTCGGATAGTGTGGAGAGGCCGTCGGCAGAGAGTGCCACCATCTCTCCTTCATTCACGAATAAGAAGCGGTTGCCATTGCCATCCACCACATGACCCGGATCTATACCACTTATTTTCAAATCAATCGGGTCGCTCCATGGTCCATCCATATTATCCGCCACAGTGACGTAGTTAGTTCCACCTGACGGGAAATAGATGTAATATTTCCCGTTATGTTTCACCAGATCCGGAGCCATTGCAGAGCCGTTCCAGTCGCTCAAAGCCCGTGTCACCGGCGTCCATGTAGATAAATCCTTGGAATGCCAGATTAGGAAACCGGGCTTATATATAAATGGAGAATGTGTCATGTAATAATCATCTCCATCCCGCAGAATCGATGGGTCTGCGTAATCACCGGGCACTATAGCCATCGGGAATCGGTTATCTCCGAATGTAGGCTGCATGTAGAGTGTAAGCAGCAAAAACGTTATTATTTTAAGTCTTTTCATCTTTCCTATTTATTATTTCAATGTATCACAATCTCCTGCACCGCGCTCTTATACGTGTCGTCGCCGGGTGCCTCCACACAAAGTGTTATGCCGCTCCATAGACGCCGTGGATCGGTGCCAAAATAAGAAGGGTCTTTCCTGAATGTGTACTCCCCCGTCTTTAGCGCGGGGCCGTATATCAGGGTCACCTACAGAGGGGTCGGCGCTGGGTCCCCACTCCCCCCCACCGGGGTCTCATCGGTAAAAAACGGCTCTACCGTAAACTCATCGGCATCAAGCGTTATGTTCATCTTGACATGGCTGCCCGCATCATACTTCACAGGCTCCCCATTGATACGCGCACTGACATACTGCATCCGCTTCCCCAACGTAGCTGCGTAGCGGCTCTTTGTCAAAGCCACCATCTCATCATCATGATACCAGAACTGATCATTCGGGTCATCACTCTCACTGCCATCCTCATGCCAACGTGAATAATATACTCCACCTTCCGGACGGGGATCAGCCAATGATTTCTCAATGAAACGGGCCATATAATCCAATGTCTCATCACCTAAATCAAAATGCCCCCTCCCGGCATCACACAGAAATGATATCCGGCTCTCAGGATACATCATCCGGAATGCCAACGCCGGCCGAACCCGGGCCTCCCACCATTCATATTCACCCTCAATCATCAGGCCGGGGATGCTGTCGATGTTCCTCGTACGCCCCCACTCAACATTCTCCCGTCCGTAACCGCACAGATTTGTGCGCGGAGCATCACCATGGAATGATATCACGCAGAGTGTCCTGTCAGGATTCCACGCTGCGAAGTTCCATGGAAAGGTGGCCTGGGCGGAATGTCCGAAGGGTATCACCCTGACTGTCGAAAGTTCCGGACGACCGGTTGCGGCAGCAAAGTCTGCCACAATACTGTCAAATCTCTCCTGACAACCATCCCTGACATCCCAGTTCAGCGAGCCTCGCTGCACAAATGCCATCGCCACACCTAAGCTGTCCATCTTCGAGCGGAACCGGTCGTTGCGGAAAAGCACCTCTTCCGTCATATTCTGATGGCAATATAACATAGCCCTTACATCTTTCGAACCACGCGGCAGACGGAGACAGGCCCGGTTCCCATCACCACCCTGCACATAGTCAAACAATCCCTGCGCCGACGCCACATTCACGGCCATAAAAAGAAGAGCCACTCTCATGGCTCTCCCTATCATTATTTTGATTCGCATCTTCTTTTCATTTTTCATTTCACACTGCCGAATTTCACACTGCCGAGATAGTCTTTCCAGCGGGTCATCGTGCCGATATCCTCGCGGTCCCAGGCAAAGCCCCAGCGATAGCTCAGGGTGTCGCCCGGCTCTATCGTCGTCACAGCCAGAATATGACCATCGCGCTCAACGATATCCTCAACCGGATTAGCCACTATCACCCCCAACATGGCTTTCCCGTTATCGGGTCCCTGAGTGGGGTCGGCATATGCTATGATACCCGCTGCGCTGTCTATAATAGCCTCACTCTCGTCGCGGCGCGGTACGCCTGCCACAATCTTCCGGCTCCCCGATAGGCCGTCATACCACACCCTGCAGTCATTGAGATACGAACCGGCATCAAGCGAGATAAGACGGTGCTCCACAACCGCACTGTCCCCTCCTATCCTTACAGGTGCGAAGTCAAGACGTGCGGTGAAACGCAACGGCCCCTCATCGAGCACCTCCACCTTGTCGTAACACCATGGATACACTATGCTGTCACCATCCATAAGAGCGGCCACACCCGCTCCCAAAGTAGGACCCACCGCATAGCAGTCCATCCCTAACCCATGGTCGATATGATAGGAGAATGACGCTATGAATTCCTCAGCCAAATCAGGCGAGATATTGCGCAACGAATCCACCTTGCGCCATGTTGCGGGGTCGGTCTCCGGACGATAGATATCCTCCAGAACATTCCTGTCAGTCTTGTGTTTGAAGAAGATGTCGTAACCGAACGCCTTCTCACCCTTGGCCTGTGTGGCGGGTCCGTAGGCACGGTAACCGTTCACCTGGTTCTCCCACGCGAAATCGTCGGCACGCTCCGGATAGGCACGACCCGACACAAGAGCCGGATATGTGCGGAGCGTATCGCAGGGATGCACATCATAAACCCCGCTCTCGCCGGGCTGCAGCGTCACCGGAAATATCAGCTTACGGTCATAGGTAATCTGAACGGGCACCTCCTCCCCCTTGCTGTCGGTGACGTAGCAATAAGGACTCCCTATTAGGTCAAGCACTGAGTCGGCACTGAACTCGGCCAATGGCTGCCATGATTCCTCAACACCGGCATTGCTTACCGTAAGACGCACCTCCTGGCGGGCGCATCCGCACATCATGGCAACCGCCATGATTATCATACCTCTCTCTATTTTCATCATTTTTTATTCTGTCTCCAATATATCAATCCAGCCACGCTCGCTCACCGAGGCCGGTGTTATGCTGTAAAATCCGGCTTTCGCCCCGATCCATTTTCCGGCCCGCGCCGTGAACGTTCCGGCTGTCTCATATCTCTTCCCGTCGGTGCTGTATTGCAGCTTGCACTCGCCACCCTTCGCGACTTGAAGACGAAACCATATCTCCTCCTCAAGATTGGGATACAGACCCGCCGCATAGGTGCGCGTCGGCTGCAGACGGGCTATCTCGCGGGTAGTCTCCTTACCGCCGGTCTCGGCATCCTTGCAGGTGGTGAACGTCACCACGAAACCGTCGCCAGATTTATCCACACCGAGTCTCGCATAGTCCCAGCCCATCACAATCAGTCCGGAGGACACACCCTCGGAGGTTGATTTGGCCGACACCTTGACCTTGGCGGTCATGCTGAATTCCTCATCGGGAAATTTCTTTAGCCATAGATTGGGCACCTCCCACATATTCACGAACTCTTCCGACACTTTATGGCCGTAGATACGCTTCACACCATCCGGAATATCGAATCCGAAGATGTCATGGTAATTCCCGTGCCACTGGTAGAGCCCCTCCACACCACGGTCGGTGCTCACCTCGTTGAGAAGTCCGGAGGGCTTGCGCCATCTCCTCACGGCATCGCCGCAGCCGTCGCCATCCCTATCATTGCCGATCACGGGCCAGTTGTCGCGCCATTCAAGAGGATTGAGGTGGATGATGCGTCCATATGCCCCTTTGTCCTGGAAATGCAGAAACCAGTCCTCGTTATTGCCGGTCGTCACCCAGGCTCCCTGATGTGGACCGTTTATGTCGGATTCACCCTGCGCCATGACAATACGGCATTCGTAAGGGCCATAGACATCTTTCGACCGCATGGCTATCTGCCACCCATCCACGACGCCTCCGGCAGGGGCGAAGAGATAATACCATCCGTCGCGTTTGTAGAACTTCGGGCCCTCAACCGTATGGTTCACTCCGTCATTGCCGTCAAAGACAATCTTGGGCGATGATATCACTTTTGTGCCGTCTGGGGTCATCTCGCTGATGGTTATCACACTGTTGAAACCGGCTCTGGAGGCGGCCCATCCATTCGCGAGATAAGCCTTCCCATCCTCGTCCCAGAGAGGCGACGGGTCAATCAGACCCTTACCCTCCTTCACCAATACGGGTTCCGACCACTCCCCTTCGGGATCGGCTGTCTTAATCATGAAGATACCGAAATCGGGATCTCCCCAATATATGTAATACTCACCGGCATGATAGCGTATGCAAGGCGCCCACACACCCTTTCCATGACGCGGAGCGGCATCATAATAATCTGCGGGAGGCACTGCCGGAAGTGCATAGTTGACAATGCTCCAGTTTACGAGATCGGTCGATTTCAATATCGGCAATCCCGGCACACACTGGAAACTTGATGCGGTCATATAGAACGTCTTACCGTCGGGCGACGCCACCACATCCGGGTCGGAATAGTCGGCATGTATCACGGGATTTGTATAACTCGTCCCCTTGAGATTACCGGGGTCTGAAACGTACTGTGCATCGGCCGCTGTCACAGCTGCCGATGCACACATAATCAAGTGTAACAACCTAATTCTCATATTCGCGATGTCGTTTTAAAGTTTGATTTTAAGATTTAGAGTCCTCCTGAGATTTAGAGTTCCCAAAGATTTAGAGTCCTCATTCTTTTTAAGAAATAAACAATCTTTATTGCCTTAAAATTGTCTAACCATCTTCAAATACGAATCACGTCTCCCTTTTACCTAATCCCCTCGCAATTTTTTCAAAATATATTATCTTCTGATGAGGACTTTCTTCCCGTCGATCACATATATACCTTCGGGGAGACGGTCGATGTCAGTGCCGCAGTCCATGCCGGTCATGTTGTAGATACGTCCATGGCTATCACCGGGCGCAACCACCTCATCAACTCCTGAATCTTCGGCGGCGGCCTTGAGCTCCTCCATATTGCGGAAGGTCCTTACCCATTTCAGCTCCAGCGCCGACGCATCGGCCGGTCCGGTGGTGCGCAGCTGCAACGGTACACTGCTCGTCTCCTCTACTGAAAATTCCAGTTTACTTACACCTTTGCTGTTCTGGAAAGATCCGGAGGTCAGGTCGTAATAATAGACGTTCTCCCCTATCTTACCTGTGAAGGTGTCGTAACCGTTGTTCCATGAATTCGCCCCTGAGTACAGACCCATCGTCAAACCCTCGGGACGCTCCATACAGAATGCGAGAATCGGGAAGTTACCGGCATGGAAGGGGAACGACCATTTGCGGCTGACGCGTGATGCGCCGGATGCGTTGGGGGTCACGGCAAACACACCATCCCTGTATTCCCCGCTTCCGTTACCTGAGGGTATGTTCCAGTCTGACACCTCCTCCGAATCGAATCTGTCGTCGAGCTCACCCCATTCTATGGTGATACGCTCGCTCTCGCACTCCTCTCCATCGGTCATGTATGTCAGCCAATAGGTGTAAGCAGGCACTGTGCCCTCGATACCCCCGTCGACATAGTGGCCGAATGTATTGTCGGCCGATACCACCTCGGCGGTCTCGGGAGCTCCGGCCTCACAGCGCATCAGATTGATATCTGACACCAGCATTCCGCTGAATGCCCAGTCGGCCACAAACTCCTTGGCTCTTGAATCGAGATAACCCTCAAAGTCAACCCTTCTCTCCTCAGAGGAATTGTAGGCTACCCTGATTGATGCTATCTCCAGCTCTTCACCGGGATTCTCCATATAGAGTCGCACCACGGCTGCTCCGGCGGGCATCTCCAGAGTGCCTATGAGCTCCTCTCTGAACTCTTCCGACGCTGCGAGGGTAGCCACCGCCTTCTCACCACCTGACACGGCTGCGCCGACCTGTGACTCACCCTTGCTTCTGTAAGTCACGAACACGTCATACGTATCGGCCACAGGCACACCCACCGTATAGTTAAGCCATTCACCGGCTGCGGTTGAACTTACCACCCAGCGGTCGCCACTGAGCGACAGAGCCACTCCGCCGTCGGGACGGTAGGCCGTGGCTGACGCTGCATTCACCTTGTGATAGGTATGCCCCTCGCCATCCTCGCTTATATTATAGTAATCGTAATCGGCTGCTGAAATCTCACCGGGCACCGTGTGTATTCCCGACACGCGCTCGCCGTCGACAAATCGTACCGGGTCACCGGCCATCCAGGTCTCAAGACTCTTGGTAAGGGTTCCCCAGCCATTCCATTCGTAATACCAGCTCGGGCCGGTGCCTGAAGTCTCGTAGCCATATTTGTCGAGGGTGTATTCATGTGTGCGGCGCAGCCAGAGTGTGTTCTCCTCCGGCTCACCGGCCCTTACCAGATAATGGGCATATGCCGATGTGCGGGAACCCACGTTGCTGATACCCCCTCGTCCGTCGGGACTCGGCTTTATCGATTCCCAGCGTCCGCTGCGGGTGCGTGTCTGGAGATAGAGATTGTTCTCAAGAGTCACCTCATCCCAGTCGGTGGTGTAACCTGCCGGCTCCCACGGTTCGGGCTGGTCGGGATAGCTCTGGAAGAATGAGAGGTTGTAACGGTAGTTGAACTCTATACCTTTCAGCAGACGGTTGTCGTGGAGTGAATAGAAACGGTCTCCCTGGTTCCAGGCTATCTCGGCAAACTCGATATACTTGTGCAGACCCGCCAGCACATGACCCTGGTCACGCGATGATTCCTGACACTGCCCGTTGGGATAGAAATAATACTGCAGAAGCTCGTCATAGCCGTAATCCTCGATTTCATTCTTGCGTCCGTCAAGGTTGTAGGTGTTCATGAACTCACCTGTCTGGGTGGGCTTGCTGCTCGTAATCGGTGGACCGGCAACATACGGAAGGTCGTCAGCACGGTGAGGAAGACCCGACACATAGCGGAGAGCGCGGTCGTAGATTACCTCGTTGTCGAGATATACACCCATGGCCAGCATACCCAACATTCCGAACATACCCTGGTTGCCATGGCGTCCGGCATCGCCGTTCATTATGTTCCAGTAGAAAGTTATGCCGTTGTTGTCGTCGTTATACCAGTCGGCATATTTGGCTGCCACATCCTCGGTCGATGAATAGTAGGGATAGGTGAGCATATCCTTGAATTTCTGCTGCTCTTCCGCATCCCACCCCTCATAATCGCGCATCAGCTCGGCCGCCTCTATCAGCAGGTTGATCTTGCCGTTGTCGAGCGGTCCTGTGCCGCGTGCGGATGTGTTGGTGTAATGGTTGTTGGCGTTGAGATACTCCACAGCCTTGTCGGCATAGCGGGTGTCGCCTGTGAGTTTCCAGAGCAGGGCAAGGTCGTGGGCGCAACGGCCGTCAATACCTACCGTGCCATTGAACTGACCCTCGCGTATCTGCGTGCCACGGTCTACAACCTTACGGTCGAGCTGGGCGTGCTCCGAGTTCTTCAGATTCTGGAAGGTAGTGTAGTAAGGTTCCACCTTAGCCTCCACCATGGCTTTCATACGGTCAAGCTGCCCTTGCGTGTAGGAACAGCCGGGATGCACGAATGTACGTGCCGCCACACCTGCCGTCGTCAGCATTATGCCGGAAAGTATGGCCAGGATTTTCTGTTTCATGTCAGGGGTGATATCTGGATGATACTTATGCAAAGGAGGGCGCGTCGGCTGACCGACACGCCCTCCGGTTGCAGGTTATGTTATGACTTCTATGACGTCTTCTTATTATCTTGCCATAGCTTTCACAGTCTTCACAACACCGTTCTTGGTGGCCTTAACCAGGTAGAGACCGGCGGGAAGTTCGAGTGTCTCGCCACCCTGGGCTACAAGACGGCCATCGGTTGTGTAAGCCTCTGTCTTCTCAGCACCGAGGGCTACGACTGTGCGGCCATTCTTCAGGTATACGTTGAAGCTGTCGCTTACAACACCCTCCACGCTCTCTACATCACCTTCACGTACCTCCTTGCCACCGTCGCCGTTGTAGTAGTCCTCGCATACGGTAAGGGCGTCGCTCGAATCCTCTACAGTACCGGTGTAGTGGATGGTGAATGTAGGCTGGTCAACTGTCACAGTGGCACCGGGGGCGATACATACGAAGCCCATCCATGAACGCTGCTGCACACCGCCCATACCCTCGGCATCAGGCTCAACGATTGTCTGGAAGGCATTGAGGTTGGGGAAGTGAACGTCGCCCGCGCTGAAGAGAAGGCCCTGGGTCTTATCCTCGTCAGTGGCTTTCACCTTGTTGAGGTCGATCACAATAACATCCTCTGTGTACACCTCATCCTCGCCGTTCATCACGCTTGAGCCGAGAAGCTGATAGAGGTCGGCCTCATACTGGTCGACAACCTTGAACTTGTCGCCTACGAATGAGGGGTATTCCTCATGGAAAGAGTCGGTGTTGCCGCTCCATTTTACTGAGCCATCCTCATTGAGACCCTCTGAAACCTTGCGCTGGAGCATGAACTCAAACTTGAAGTCGTTGAGGTTCCATGCGCAACCGTCGGTTGTGATCTGAGCCACGAAATAGGGCTCAGCCTCTGTGAGGTTTGCTGTGGCTGCGTAGCGGATGTCGGCACGCCAGTTGCCGTTGTCCTGACGCACAAGTTTGTTCACGGCCGATTTTCCGTCCTCACCTACCTGGAGGATTGTAGCGCCGTTATCGGTTGCCCATGAATTCTCGGGGTTCCAGCGTACCTGTGCTGTTGCTGCTGTGGCAAGTGCCATTGTGGCGAGAGCCACTGTAGTAAATCTTTTCATAATACTTTGGTATTGATTGTTATTTTGGTTAAAATGATGAATGTGAAAAAGGTCGCCGTTGCCGGAAAGGTTTGGGTGGCGTCCCTTTTTCACATTCTAATACGCGTGAAGGTTTCTGTTTACCTAATCGATACGCGATTTTTTTTGAAAAATTTTTATTTTATCTCCAACTCACTGATTATCAGAACTCATTAATTCCAGTAGGGATTCTGAGTGAGGTTGGGATTGAGCACCATCTGGTCCACAGGAATCGGGAGCATATATGTGCGTTTCTCGAATTTGCGGCTCTCCTTCTCCTCGATGAGATAGTAACCGTCGTCGCTGATCTTCACGCCGTTGGTGAGGGTCTTGGTGGGGTCGCCTGCGACGAAGAGGGTCTTCCCGTCGGGGCCTTTCTTGGCGGCAGCCTGGTCGTAGGTCGGCGGATTGTTGGGGTCGCAGAATACGAACAGGGTCTTCCCGTCTTTCTCAAGCTGCATCCAGCGGTAGGTGTCGAGGATATCCTGTGTGAGGCTCTTCACCTGCACGGTGTAGCAGGGATTGGCGATGAACACATTCTTGCGCTCTGCTTCGGTCTTGCCGATATAGAGGCCTTCGAGGTCAACTCCGAAGAGTTCATCACCCTTCGCCCATCTGCGCACGTCATCCACACGATAGCCCTCGAAATAGAGCTCGCAGGCACGTTCGTTGCGGATCTCGTCGAGTGTCCAGCTGCTCTTCACGGGCATGCTCACACGCTTGCGGAGAAGATTGATGTGGGCATTCTCGCTCACGGCAATCGGTGCGCCACCGTTGAGCTCGCAGAGTGTCTCGGCATAGTCGAGATATACACCTCCGAGGCGGATCACCGGAATGTCATACGAGGCGTCGTTGGCACCGCAGGTTGTCTCCACGCTCCACTTGCTCACGCCGGGCAGGAAGGAGATGGTCGAGTTTACGGTGGGTGTGCCGATCTCATCGTAGTTGTCGCGCTTTGAACTGTAGGTCCACATGTAGCCCATGAAGTTCACACCCAACTCGGAGATACGGGGGTCCATGTTCTCATGACACCAGTAGCGGGGATTCGAGTAGTCGGTCGAGCGGGGTGAGCCATCTTTGGTGCCGAAGCTCTCCACGAGGTGACGTGCCATACCGCTTGAACGGTAGGTATGCACCCAGTTCTGGGCGGCAAGCTTGGTGGAGTTGTCGAAACGGTTGGCGAAGATATACTCCTTGTTTGCGCTCTTGAGCACTCCTGCCGGATTGCGGGCCACGCTGCTCTCGAGGATGAACATATATTTATATGAAGCGTCGCCGAGTGCCTCGTTGCGGAAAAGCTCGTAACTGTTGTCGGCTATCACATTCTCAAGGGCTTCCTTGCCGATCTCGAGGAGATAACGGCTGCGCTCGGCGCGTGAGCCTGATGTCGTGGGATGATTGGCCTCGGGATACTCATCCATCTCGGTGTGATACTTCTGCCATGTACCCTCGAAGAGACAGATTCTACCCAACAAGGCGTTGGCGGCACCGACTGTCACATGTCCCTCATTAGCTGTGTTGCGGATATCTGACTCTTTGGGAAGACACCCTGACGCGATGGCCCATTTGAGGTCCTCGATCATGAAATCCACAAATTCGTCGCGGGTGTTTCGGTCGGCCATGACTTCGGGCGAAGTGGGATCGAGCACACCTCTCACTATTGTGCCGGGACCGAAGTCGCGGAAGAAGAGCCAGCTTTCGTAAGCCCTGAAGAAACGGGCCTGCGCACGATACACATCGAGGTCGGCCTGATCACCTTTGTAATAGTTGGAAGCGTAATACTCCAGATAGTTGATCGAGCGTACATGCTCGTAGTAGACGTTGTAACGGTCGTTCTTCTCGGGCTGGCTCATCTTCGATGCGGAGATGGCTCCCGACATACCCACGCCGAAGTCGCTGTCGCCGTCGCGGGCTGCCAGACCCTGGATCTTGCCGTTGTCCATGAGCTTCGGCAACCAGCTGTACCAGTTGTTGACCTCAGCCTCATAATATTCTATCTTGTCCATCGTGTTCGATTCGTTGGTGGTGATTTCCGGATAGAAATCGAGCGAATCGTCGCATGATGCCAACATCATGGCTCCCATTGCAGCCATTGCCAGAATTCTTGTTGTTTTCATATCTGTGCGGAGAGATTAGAAGGTTAGGTTAAGACCGATTGTGTATGAACGGTAGAAGGGATATGCACTCGCGCCGGATGAACCTCCGAGGGGGTTGGTGCTGTTGTTCTCAGGGTCGGTCTTGTCTTTGTTGAACTTGATTGTGAAGAGGTCGGTGCCGGTGAAGTACAGTCTTACCTTCTCTATGCCGATCTTTGAGGTCAGCGTGGTGGGGAGGGTGTAACCTACGGTGAGGTTCTTCAGACGGCAGTAGGCCATGTTCTGCAGACGATACCAGGCATCGCTGTAGAGGTAGTTGTAGGCGGCCATGCTGCGGTTCCAGCGGGGCACCGCGTTGTAGGGGTCGTTGTAGCCCGTGCGGTAGTCTGACGCGCTGGTGGTGACTGTGGTGGGTACGAGTGTGCCGTCGGCGCCTACCTGATAGTAGTCGATTGTCTGGCCTACCATGCGGTCATCCTGGCCGGGATTGTATCCCCAGGTCTTGTCATACCACTGGCCACCCTGTATCTGATAGATGTTGCGGCCGGGTGATGTGAGCGATGTCACGTCGCGGATGAGCTGGTTCTTACCTACACCCTGGAAGATCATGTTGAGGTCAAAACCTTTCCATTCGCCGCCGAGATTGAGCGAGAATGAGTAGCGGGGATTGTTCGAGCCGAGAAGCTTGATATCGTCATAGTCGATATTGCCGTCGCCGTCGAGGTCGGCATACATGGCGTCGCCTATACCCAAGAGTGAGGTGTCAACTCCGAGTGCCTGTCCGTCGGCCGCGTCTATCATTGCGCGGTAGCTGTCGAGCTCCTGCTGGTTCTCGATGAGTTTAACAAACTCAAGGCCGAACATTGAGTTGAGCTCGTAGCCCTCTCTGTATTTGGTTATCTTATTCTGGTCGTAACCCTCTGTGTTTGGCATTGACACGAGTTTGTTCTTGGCATCCGAGATGTTGAAGCCTACGTTGTAGAAGAGTTCCCCTACGCGGTCACGCCAGTTGAGCTGGAGCTCCCATCCGTTTACGGTGAGTTTGCCGCTGTTGGTGCTGGGGGCTGACGCTCCGAATATGGCGGGATATGTCACGCCAACGAGCATGTTGTCGTTGGTCTTCCAGAAATACTCGAACGAACCGCTCAGACGTCCGCTCAGGAAGGCGAAGTCAACACCTACGTTGGTGTTCTTCACAGTCTCCCATGTGCGGTCAAGGCTGATCACGTTGCTCTGCCAGAGAGTCAGACCGGGAGCCGCTGAACCGGTGGGGCCGAACAGACCGGCACCTGTTGTGTTGGAGCCGTTGACGCTTGTGGCCACGTTACCCACGAAGTCGTAGGTGCCGATGCCACTCTGGTTACCGGTCTCGCCATATGAGGCCCTGAGCTTCAGGTCGGTGAGCCATGAGATGTCGTGCATGAATTTCTCACCGCTGATGCGCCAGCCGCCCGACACACCGAAGAAACCTTTCCATTTCTTACCTCTCACGAATTTCGACGAACCGTCGTAACGGCCGAGGAGCTCGATGAGGTAACGTCCCTGGTAGTCGTAGTTGATACGTCCGAAGTATGAGGCGAGGGCGGTTGTCCACTTGTCGTCTGAGAATTCCACCTTCGTCGTCTCGGGATTGTATGACGATGAGAGGGAGTGGAGATAGCCGTCAGAGAGATTGAGAAGCTTGGTCTGTGTCGACTCCTGGTCCTCGCGCTCGTAGCTTATACCTGCCATTACGGTGAGGTTATGGTCGTCGCTCGTGCCGAAGTCGGTCATATAGTTCAGGTAGCCCTGATAGAGCTGGTAGAGATTGGCCTGGTTCTTGCGGAGGAAACGGTTGTCGGTGGGACGCATCATGGTCTCGATCTTCTCGTTGTCCCAGGTGTACATGTAGTTCTTGTACTCTGTCTCCTTGTTCACCCAGTCCTTGATTGTGTAGCCTACGGTTCCGATAAGGTCAAGTCCCTTGATGATGTGGAATGTGGGTCGCACGTTCACCGTTGTCTCGTTGTAGATGCTGCGCTTGTTGCCACCTAATTTGGCCACTGCCACGTCTGAATAGTTGTTGAGCCATCCGAAGGCGTGCTGACCGTCTGATGAGAAGATCGGTGAGCCGGGAGGGTTGCCGTTCACACCTGAGGGATTGTAGTAGGGGTAGGTGTTGTCGCGGCGTGCGAAGGCTATTGTGGTGGAGAGGTCAAACCATTTGGCTATGGTGAAGTCGTTGTTGGCGCGTGCGTTGAAGCGGCGTCCGTTCTCCTTTATGCCGAACTGAAGCGGCGAACCGTCATACATGTAGCCTAAGCTCACGTTGTAGCGCATGAAGTCGTTGCCACCGTTCACACCTATCGAGTGTGAATGTGAGAAGGCGTTGCCGAAGGTGTCGCTATACTGGTCTGAGTCGATGAAACCGATGTCGCTGATGGCGTCGGCGTTACCGCCGAGAGCCGCATAGCTCTGCACGGTGCCCATGAACTGCGGGTCGCGTGTCTTCATGGCGTAGATGGCCGCGTAAGGCATGGCACCGACGGGGGTGAAGGTGCTGAGTGTACCGCTTGAGATACCCTCGTTGTAGAGAGTCTCCTCGATACATGTGGCCCACTGCTGGAGGGTCATCCACTGCACCTGCGGGTCTGACACTTTCCAGGTGACGTTGCCGCTGTATGTCACGGTAGGTTTCTTGCCGTTGCGGCTGCCGCGTTTTGTAGTAACGAGCACGACACCACCGGCCGCACGCGCACCGTATATTGCAGCCGACGCATCCTTGAGCACTGACACATTCTCTATATCCTCGGGATTGAGGTCGTTCATGTTGCCGGGCACACCGTCAATGATCACAAGTGCCGAGGTATTGTTGACCGAGGCCTCGCCACGGATTTTGAAATCCCATCCCTCACGGCCGGGAGCCGATGAGCCGCGTGTCACGAGCATACCCGGAATCTGACCCTGAAGGTCGGCCAAGGGGTTGGTAGTGGCTCCTTTGTCGGCGAAGGCCGCCTCACCTACCGATGACACGGCGCCTGTGAGTGAACCTTTCTTCTGCACACCATAGCCTACCACCACGAGCTCGTCGAGCACTGATGATTCCTCTGCCAGCACAATCTTAAGGTTAGGCGCCACAGCCACCTCTTTTGTCTGGTAGCCTACGTATGACACCACGAGTGTGTTCCCTGTGACATTCTTCAGGGTGAAGTTGCCGTCGATGTCGGTAGATGTTCCGTTGCTTGTACCCTTCACCAGGATGGTGGCGCCTATCAGAGCCTCGCCCTGTTCATCGGTTACTGTTCCGGAGACGGTGCTCAACGTGGCCGCTGCCGCCGCGGGTGCCGCATGCATTGTGGCAGGTGTGAGTCCGAAGACACCTCCGCCAAGCAACACCAGGGCTGTCAGCCGTGCCATATGCCGCCGTTTTGAAGTTGGTTTCATGATAGTCTGGTTTATATTCTGTTTCTGTTAGTTGTTTGTCGATAGTTCGGTTTTGTAATCTTATACGGACATATCTCTCCGTTTACTCATTCTTCCAATCGAGTTTTTTAATTTTTTTTAGCGATACCCACTTTTACTCTTTATAATCGGAGGCACGCTTCTCAGATGCAGGCTCTGAAATACTCGCGCATCTCTTTCAATCCTAAGTAAAAATGATTCTCGGCGGTGCGGCGCGATATGTTGAGCGCATCGGCCACCTCCTGAGTGTTCTTCTCACCATGTATGCGCAGCATGTACACCACACGCCGTTGCCCCGGCATGCTCGCGAGCTTCCTGCGCTCAAGCTGACGGAGGTCGCGTGCGTATATGCCGCTCTCTGTGTCGTCGCTCTCCTCGCTGCGCTGCTTGCCAAGCTGGGTGTGCACCTCTGTCTTTACATAGAGATGACGCAGGTAGTCGTTTACCAGGTTGCCGGCTATCCTGAACAGAAGACTCTTTACTGTGGTCTCCTGAAGTTTCTCGCCATAACCCATGAGGTTGATGAAGGCCTCCTGGGCAATGTCATCGGCATCGTCGGCGTCGTTTACCATACGGCGGATGTAGCCTGTAAGCTGTGCGTGATACTGTGTGTATACACGTGAGATGAGGTCGTTCTGATGATTGAAAGCCATAGTCTTTAGATTTGTTTTTGTCCGTTAAGATTGGTTAACGGACGCAAAACTACTCCAAAACCATGCCCTTCTCCAACTTTTTCGGGGGCGGGATTATGTCAGCTAATTTAATGACATATCTTGATTGTAAATCATTAGGAATTAAGAGTATAATTATTTGAGACTCCCGTATCTCACAATTATTTGAGATTGATTGTGGCCGATTTTCACTCTTTCCCCTCGCGTTTCAGATACTCGCCGGGCGAGATTCCCTCAACATTTTTGAAGTATCTGAAGAAGGAGGCACGCGATGAGAAGCCGGCTTTCTCGGCCATGGCGGTGAGGGTGTAATTGCGTCCACCCTCCTCGCGAACTATCCGCTTGAACTCCTCGATGCGGTAGCCGTTGATGTAGTCGTAGAAAGTCTTCCCTTTGTGCTGGCTAAAGAACTGGCTCAGCTTATGGCACGACACCCCCACCATCTCCGCAAGGTTGACAAGCTTGAGTTCTGAATTGAGATAGGGCTTCTCGCGGGCCATGACCTCATCCACCTTATGGCTGATCTCACGTGCCTCGGTACGCGAGAGATTATTTGAGACGTATTTCCTCTTCTCTTCGGCCACACTCTCCCCGGGCTGCGGAGCCTGGTTCACCTCGGCAGCTGCGGGAGCCGATGCCTGTCGGCGGTGACGCAGATAACGGTAGATGAAGATTCCGGTCAGCACCGCCACTATAGCCACAAGAATGAAGATTACTCTCCAATGCCATGGATAAGGCACTTTTATCACTACGGTGGTCACACCTGATTCACCCTCGGTGTCTTTGGCCGAACGCACAAGCAGTCTGTGGCTGCCGGGCGAGAGGGCGTAGAGCGACGTGCAGAGTTCGCCGCTGAAGCGCACCCAGTCGTTACCGTCGATGCTGTATTCGAAATCAACGGGGTCTTCTATGGCATAGGTGAAGGTTGAGAAGCATAGCTTCACCGTGTTGTAATATTGCGGAAGTGTGAGTGTGTATTCACGGCTACCCTCTTCCCTGAAGGGGAGCGATTCGAGCAATCTGCCGTCACCCTTCACCAAGGTGGGCACAGGCACCGCCGGAGGGGTAAGATAATCCTTTATCTCCTCGCGGGCCAGTTTCACCAGACCCTCGCTATTGCCGAACCAGATATCGCCGTTGGCATCCACCTGCGGCTGTCCCTGGAGAAATCCGGCCGATGGGAGTCCGGCCGAGGTGCCGAAACGCAGCACCGACCCATCTTTGTCAAGACGGAACAATCCCCGGTTGGTCGACACCCAGATATTCCCGTCGCGGTCCTCCACAACACCTTTCGCTTCTGTATCGGCGAGCAATGACCGGTCAAGGATACGTTCATCCGAGAAATCGGGCATGCAGGTGAACACGTGCCCGCTCTCTGGCACGAAGTAGAGTCTTCCACCCCGGTCCTCATACACGGTGCGGAAGCGCACATCTTTCGGGAAGGATACCGGGAACAGGTCGGTGCGCAGACGCTGCTGACGGGGGTCGTAGAGAGCAAGCCCCTTCTCGGCGCATATCCACCCCTTCCCTTTCGAATCAAAAAATATGCCGTAGACGTTCCCCTCGGGCAACGCGCTGTTGTATGAGGTGAAGCGTTCTGTCTTCCCATCTCCGCTTATGCGGTATAGCCCTTTGTCGGTTCCGGCCCAGATATTGCCGTTGCCGTCGCTCGCGATTGAGAAGACGTTGCCGTTGATGAAGACATCCTCCCCCCGCAGTGAGGCGGGTGTGCCGATGGTGCCAGTCGAAGGATCGAGAGTATGGAGTCCTCCCCCGTAGGTGCCTAATAGTACCTTCCCGTTATGGTTGAGGAGCGATATCACCATCTCCGAGCGCAGATGGGGAGCCCTGATATGACGGGCAGTGCGCAAAGAGGTGTCGAATATCACCACACCTTCGCGTGTGCCTATCACGATATAACCTTCGGTGAGGCATAATGCCCTCACAGCCACTCCACGCGTGTTGAAGGTGTGGGGATTGTCGATAAGTGTGAAGGGTCCCTCTTTCGAAGGGGTGTAGTCGGCTCCCCCCTGATAGTAGCCCGTCCACACCTCGCCGCGCCTGTCGGTGAAGAGTGAATACACCTGGTTGCTGCGCGGACCGTGCGGGTCGAGCGATGAATGACGGATCTCGCCGGTCACTACCTCGTCGGCCACCGACATTTTCACCACTCCTGAGCCGTCGGTGCCGATGTAAAGCGTAGTGCCGTCGGGCGAGACCGCGAGTGAGGTCATCACCCTCCCTCTGAGTTCGGGGAGTATGGGTGTTACCTTCCCGTCCGGGAGTGTGATGCGGAATATCCCTTCCGTTGTGCCGGCCACAAATACTTTCCCTCCGGCCGCCGCTATCGAGGTGGGCGATTCAGAGGGCAAGGCGCCATCTTTGTCGAGATTGCGTATTGTCTCACCCTTATCGTTGAGCACCACGTCAAACACCCCCTCTTTAGTGAGCACAAAGACATGGCCGTTGGCAGCGGCCATGTCTATGATATGGTTTGAGAGATCGAGAGCGTCATGGCTTATGCGTATATGGCGCACACTGTCTCTCTGTTCGTTATATATCAGCATACCCTCGTCGCCCCCTATCACGGCCCGGCATGAATCGAGCGCGAGTGCGGAGGTGGATGAGAATTTCCGGCCCCCCAAAAGGGGTTCGGCCGAATAGCTGCCGCCGTTGCTTCTCAGCAGATACACTCCGTTGGGAGTTCCGGCAAGCAGATTACCCCTCCCCACCGGCGCCACGGCCTTGATGGGGGATCGTCCCGGGCGCCCTTCGGCATCGCTGACGCTCATGACGAATTCTCCGTCATAGCGCACAAGGCCGCGGTCGGTGCCGAGCCAGGTGTAGCCGTCGGGGGTGCGCGTTATGTCATACACGGTCAGCGACCCTGTCGCTGTCTGTTCCGACGAAGGAACCTGACGGTAAAGCCGTCCCTCTCCTGAGGCTGACACTGCCGTAAGCAGCATGAGCAGAATTATTGATATGAATTGCAGTATACGTGTATGCGGCCTGGCGCACCTGATTTCCGGGGTGTGGGTCATAACGGGGGTTCTCTCTATTTAAAGGTGACGTCCTCGACATGCTCGCCCACGAAGATGCGGGCCATGTCGCCTGTCTTATACCATGCGGGCTTTCCCGGCATGGTGTCATGGATATGCACGCCATTGATCACAAGGTTGTCGAATTCTATACCTTTCACCTTGCGTGTCTCGTCATATCCTATTATGAGCGACAGTTCGGAACGGTCTCCATTGTAGATTATATCTTTGAATCTGATGTTCTCTATCGCGGCTCCGGGGGCTCCGCAGTATTTCTTGTTGAAGGGGATGCGTATGTCGAAGAGTTTACCCTGACGGAAATCCTCCACCCTTATATCCTCGAAGGTAATGTCGCGCACGGTGTTGTTGTCGCCGGCCAAGATAGCGAACACTCCCTGATAATCAATCTGTTTCTCCTTCATATCGAGCACGTCGATATTGCGGTAGAGGGCGCGTTCTATCGTGTCGGGGTTCTCGACATTACCGTGCAGACCGATCATGAAGGGATGCGCCACGTCGGCCCAGAGCACTGAATTCTCGGTGAGGATGTCGTGGCAGCCTCCGGTGTAGCCCTTGCGGGTGGCGTAGATGGTGGTGCAGTCATCGCTCGTCCGGGCGAAGACACCGTCGTAGTGCACATTGCTGCTGGCGAAGATATTGAATCCGTCACCCCAGCCGTAATAGCTTATCACCTTGACGTTGCTCACCTCCACACCGTCGCTTCCGCCTACGGCGCACTGGGTGGTGAAGAGTCCATCTATCCTGACATTGCGCGAGTTGCTTACCTTCAGCCCCATCTTGCGCGAGGGATACACGAGTCCGCGTCCGTAGAGTGTGACATTCTCGGCATCCTTTATCTCTATCTCGCCGTCTATATAGGCCCCTCCGTCTATGTAGACATTCTCGCCTGAGCCGATCAGCAGAACGCTGTCGAGCTTATGATAGCCGGGACCGAAGTAACGGTTACCCTTCCCTTTGGCAAATTTCTTTATATTGGCGGGACGGTTCCTGTCGATAGGATTGGCGAAGAGCTGAAGATTCGAGAAGATGTCGCCGTTCACCTCTACTGAGAGGAGGCGCGGACGGTCGATTGTGAATGTGAGGGTGTCACCCTTCACCTCGGGCTTTATGTCATAGCTCAACGGACGGACGCGGGCATCCTTGACACGGGCGGCATTCGAGATCACCCTTATCTCGGCCTCTCCGTCAAAGTCGAAGAAGGCCATCGAGGAGTCGGTCACTTTATGTGTCTCCTCCACGCGGTCAACAAGCACGTTATATACCGGGAGCTGTTGCCAGTCGGCTGTACCCTGGCGCACCTCTACGGTAAACGCCGGGTTCATCCGCGCTTCTTTCGGAGCCGGATAGGTTACAAGTTCTCCATGTGTGAGCAACGAAGCCGTAGTTAAGGTTAGGGCTAAGATTATATTTCTCATCACTTTACTCTTTTTATTCTTGCGGGGAGGGATGTCTGAGTGTGAGTCCCTCCCCACAAGAATAACTCTTACAAAATTAGTAATTATTTCTTAAAACTTAAATCGGGTCAAGAGTTTTTTAGCTCTTTGAGCGGTTGACCGCTATCTGGCGGCTGCCGGGATCGGCGGCTTTCTCCATGTCGTTCAGTCGCTTGAGTGCCTCTATATAGTAATAGTCGGCATATATTATCGAGTAGTCGATCTCGCTCCCCGCCGGACGGTGTCCGGTGGAATGAAGCAGGAATGAGTTGTTATGTTCTCTCGACTGGTATCTGTCGGTGGCGAGCGAGGCGAGCATCTCTTTGGCTGAGTTGATATATTCCTCACCCTTCTCCCCCTCCACATATCCACCTAATTCAAGCAGGGCGGAGGCCACGACGCAGGCGGCTGAGGCGTCGCGTGTGGTCTGCGGTATGTCGGGGTCGTCGAAATCCCAGTATGGCACCTTGTCTTCGGGGAGCCGCTCAAGATAGACGTCGGTTACTTTCTGGGCGAAGTCGAGGAATTTGGGATCTTTCGTCTCACGGTAGACCATTGTGTAGCCGTAGATGGCCCAGGCCTGTCCACGTGCCCACATCGAGTTGTCGGCATACCCCTGATGTGTCATACCTTTGATGAATTTACCGGTCTCGCCGTCGTAGACGGCCACATGATATGAGGTGTAGTCATCGCGGAAATGATGCTCCATTGTGGTCTCGGCATGTTTCACGGCTATGTCGTGAAGATAGGGATTGCCGCCGTTTTTGGAGGCCCAGAAGAGCATCTCAAGGTTTATCATGTTGTCCATGATGGTGTTGTGACCGCCAAGCTCACCTACGTTGCGGGGCCATGAGAGGATGGTGCCCACTTTGGGGTTGAAGAGTGTGGCCAGGGAGTCGGCGGCGTTGAGTATCACCTGCTTGTATTCCTCGTCGTGGGTGAGACGGTAGGCGTTGCCGTAGCTGCACTGTATCAGGAAACCGAGATCGTGGTCGAAGACGGGGTCATCCACCACTTTCTTGAGTGAGCGTGTGAATCTGCGGGCTTCGGCAAGCACGGTTGAGTCGCCCGTGGCCTCGTAGTCATACCATAACACGCCGGGCCAGAACCCGCTGCACCATTCCTCGGCGCAGGTGGGACGGCATTCCCATCTGTCGGAATCGGGAGCCACGTTACGGGGCATCATGGTGTAATCGAGTGAGTCTCCTTTGTTTTCATGCAGTTCGGCCAGGGTCGACAGCACCTGCCTGTGGCAGTAGTCGAGGTCGTGCCCCGTGTCTACGGCCGCTTCCTTCTGCTGCGGGGCGCATCCCACGGCTAACAGCGTCCCTAATAGTAATGATGTTAGATTCTTGGTATTCATCGCTTTTTCTTGTATTTTTTTGCTTCTTTGTCGGAGAGAGGGGTGAGCCGGATAGCCACTCCCCCTTTGGGGCTGAGTTTGTATCTGAGCACCGTCTTGCTGTCTACGGCATATTTTCCGCAGCGCACCTTGGTGGCGGTGGGCATATTTTCGTCGTCGGTGTATTCGCTCATGAGCCATTTCTCACCTTCGGGCAGGAATGAGAGGGAGATCTCCTGATCGCCACCCTGGTCGTTGGCCATGGCGCCAACAAACCATGCGTCCCCCTTGCGGCGTGCCATTACTATGTCGCGGCCGGGATAGCCTGAAAGCACGCGTGTGTCGTCGAAGACTGTCTCAAGATTCTCAAACCATTCTATCTCGGGCTCGCCGTGATAGCGGTCGGGCTTGTCATACCAGAAGATGGTCTGCAGCGGACTGTAGAACACAAGTGAGGCGGCCAACTGATGGGCGTGGGTGGTCTTGAGGCGTTTGTCGAAGTAGCATATCGTGTAGTCGGCGGCTCCGTTTATCATGCGTGTGAAGGGGAGGGTGACGTTGTGTGTGGCCGAGGGGAATTCCTCGTTACCCAAGATTCCCTCCTGGGTGAGGAGGTTGGGATAGGTGCGTGAGAATCCGGAGGGACGGTATTCATCGTGTATGTTCATGAGCAATCCGCATTCGGCGGCGTAGCGCACCATGTCGTGGAGCCATGTGGCCCAGCGGTGTGAGGCGTATTGCACGAATCCTGACTTCACTCCGGTTATCCCCCACTCCTTGAGCAGGGGGAAGAGCTCGCGCTGCTGTTTCATAAGGGCGTGTTGGTTGACGTAGACCCACACCCCTACCCCTTTCTTGCGGGCGTAGTCGGTCACGAATGGCATGTCGAGTTTATCCACCACTTTTGTGGCGTCGCCGTCGTGCGATGTGCAGGGCAGATACCATAGCCAGTCAAAGAGCATGTAGGGTATGTTGTGGGCGGCGCAGAAGTCGATTGTGGCTATGGCCCCTTCGGTCGAGATGGTTGTCTCGCGCATTATCTTGCCGGGCTTTATCCAGCCGGTATCGGCTATGGCGCAGGGGGGATTGAGGTTCTGCACTATGTCGTTGTTCTCGATAAGCTCACCGGGAGTGTCGGCGGTCATTATTATCTTCCAGGGGGTGGCGTAGTAGGTAACGATGTCTACGGGGGAGTACATCACTGATTCGAGTGTGCCGGGCTCACCCTGGCGGTGGCGGAGCTTGGTGAGACACCAGTCGTCGGTGTCGGCGTCAAGGAGAGCCACCCATCTCTGGCCGGGCAATAGCATGGTCAGTGCCCGCTCCACCGGACGGCTGATGCTGTCGATGGGAAGCTCGCGGAAGGGAGCCTGTGCCCATTCCTCTGCCCAGGCTATCGTGCCTTCGGGCATTCGGTAGTCGGTGAGGTCGGCTGTCACTTTGTGGAATATGGCAGCCGGATGCTCGGGGAAGTAGTATCTGAAGGCTATCCCTTCGTCGTAGGCGCGCACCTGCACGTCAAGGCGGTAGTCGCTCTTATCTTTGCGCGACATGTGGAGGGTGGCGCTGTTGAAACGGTCTCTCACTGTCGAGCGTTCGCCGTAGAGGGGGTGCCATATGCTGTCGGTGAGGGGATGATAGCTCACGCTGTCGACTGTGAGCAGATCCATCCAGCTTGCGCTCTGCTGCAGGTCGCGTTTCCCTAATGCTTTCTCCCACACTAAGTTGTCGACTTCCATACCGGCCCGCGAGGGTAGTATCACAGGGCGTGAGTCGGTCTCGACTGAATAACGGAGCTCATTCCCCGGCTTGGAGAATGTAACCGTGTTGCGCCCGTCGGGCGATGTCAGGCGTAGTTCTGATTCGCTTTGCGCCATAACCGGAAATCCGGTTGCGGCAGCGCATAAAAAGAACGTATAGAAGAGTTTGGTCAGATTCCTTTTCATTTCGGATTACCTTTTACTCCTCTATACGTTTCAGCTTTTCCTTATACTCAATGGCTCTTGATTTTTATCAGTTTTCCATCTTTCTCGAATTTGCAGGGCTTACCGTTGAGCTCTACTTTGGAGGGCGAGCCTTTTACACTGAACCTCAGCCTTGGCTGCCCCTGGGCTGTGATTCTGAGGTTGCGCTCTTTGGGACGCGTTATCATGCTGAGTTTCGAGAGTGACGACAGGCGCACATCCTCACCTCGCCTCAATGAGCTGCCATGGCTCATGAATATCTCGTCCGGCTCGGTGGGGTCGGCCCCCTCCTGATAGCTTACGGCCAGCATGTAGGCGTCGGTGTTCCAGCCGTCGGCCTCTATCCATGAGTTTAGGTGCATCAGTCGTCCGTCAGCAAGCTGGTTGATGTAGAGGTCGGTTATCTTGCCGTTATGCCTGATGCGCAGACCTATCCAGTTCTTCCCCTCACGGCGTTCCATCACAGGGAGATTCCTGTCGGCTGGTGAGTCTTTGAGGATTATGGCTGTGACCCCTTTCACACGGTCTCTGTCGCCGGGGAGGATGAAGCTGTAGTAGTCTTCGGTGCCGCTGAGGTCTTCTGTCGGACCCTGGCGCACCTCCCAGTACATCATCTCGGGATAATCGTGCACGAAGTTGCTGGGTGCCAATGGCTCGGGATAGAGGGGGCGTATCACGGCGGCGGAGTTGCCGTTGGTTATCTCGATGTCGCCTCCGCTCTTCTTGGCGGTGCCTCCGGGATGCCAGAGCCATTCGAACCGGCCTGGCTTGTGGCTGTGTATGTCGTCAATGACATATATCACTGAGTCCATCCAGAGGTAGTGGCGCTGGTTGCGGTCGAACAGATGGCTCATGGGTCCGGTGCCGTCGGCCATGACGTAGCGTATGTTATCCTGCGCCAGCAGACCCGACACGCTTCCGGGCAACATCGTGCCGTGGTATTGCTGATAACGGGGCTGACCCTCGCCGTTGAATTTCACCACGTTGTGGGCGTCGCTCTGGAAGAAGTAGTTGCGGTATTCCGGTTTGCCGTATGAGCAGTTGCCGGCATCTTTTATTATATCCACACCGTTGTGGAACAGAATCAGTGAGTTGGCGTCGGCATGGGCATGGTTCCATGTCATGCCGCTCTTTACGGCGAGCATCGTGGCGTCGGGCTTCCAGCTGTCGCGCATGGTGGCCCAGCCGAAGTCTTCCCAGATGTGCGAGAGGGGAAGGTCGGGCTGCGAGGGGGCTTTGGCAAGGTCGGGTGTGTAGAGGAAACCCATCGGGTAATTCCGGGGGAAGCCCTCGCGGTGTTGCCCGGCCTCTACGTTTCCGGCATACCATAGCGTGACGGGATTCTCCTCCCCCATGGCATACGCCAGGAACATCGATGACTCGCCGGTGACGTTCTTGTGGCTGTCGCCGAAGTTAAGTGAGTATAGCTCACCTGTGCGCGGATAGCTGACGTGGCTGAAGAATGCGGGGAACTGCTTCATGGCGGGAATCTCCTCGAGTGTGGCGCCGGGGTGTGAGTTGAGCCATGCCATGCGTAGCAGAAGGGCCTCGGTTATGCCGAAACTGGCGTAGTTGATACTCTCGTACATTCCACCCTCGCGGTCGAATGTGCGGGGTTTGTGCTGTATCACGTCGCCGGCAAATTCAAACCATTCGGGGAGTGCCTCCACGGCCCGGCGGGCTGCCTCTTCGGCTTCGGGAAGCTCGTTGGAGAGCGCCAGACCCAACAGGGCGCCCATACCCACGCACGACGTCCACCAGTTGTGGCCCATGGAATTGAGCGAGTGTATCCTGGTGGGTTCTGTCAGCCAGTCACCTGTCAGGGGTTCTCCGGCAAGACGCCATAGCCCTTGGGCTATCTTCTTGCGGTCGGAGGCCGAGAGGGTGTCGTAGATCGCATCGTAGGCCACGGCTAACTGGAAGGCTTTGTGAGCCATCTGCAGCTCGCTGCGCCAGGCGGGATCGCGCTGCATCATCTCTTTGTCGGCCCAGCTCTCGGTCTGTGCCACCTGTAGCAGCATCTCGCGGAGTTTGTCGGCATATCTCTTGTCGCCGGTCAGCTGGTAGGCCAGTGCCGGATATTCCATTCTCCTTACGTCGTTCTTTGACAGCAGACTCTCGGCTGTGGCGAGAATCTGGTCGTAGGCCGCGCTCTGCACGGAGTCGGTCTTCACGCGCTCGCGCGCTGCCTTTACGCGTGCGGGGGTGAAGAGTAAGGAAGGATGTGTTATCTTGGCGTCTGTCATCAGAAACGCCATGGCGGTCAACGCCGGGATAATTATTCTTTTCATACCTTTCTATACTCTTCACCCCCGCTCTTTACTTAATGGGGTTCGCATTTATCTATCCGTTTTTATGCGGATATGAGTCTTTTTTTACTTGCTGAGGGGCTTCACGCGCTTGCTGTCCCAGATGAGATAGCCGATAAGGAGCAGGTAAGCCACGCAGCCGAGAATCTGTGTTGTCTCCTCGCTGCCGGGTGTGGTGTATTCGAATCCGCAGAAGCGTGTGATGGCCGCGAACACTCCGAACAACGCGCCGCCGGCTATAAGACCTGAGGCGAGCAGTGTGCCGCGGTCGCGGCGTGCGTCGTTGAGGGCCTTATCTTTCGATGAGTTGCTCACATAGTAGGATATGGCGCCGCCTACAAGCATCGGGGTGTTGAGCGAGAGGGGGATGAACATACCTAAGCAGAATGCGAGGGCGGGAACACCGAGCCAGTTGAGGATGCAGGCGAGTATGGCGCCTACCATGTAGAGAATCCAAGGGGTGTCGCCTCCCATCATGAGGGGCTCTATCACCTTGGCCATAGCGTTGGCCTGGGGTGCGACGAGGGCGTTGTCGCCGGTGAAGCCATACACCTGGTTGAGCACCATGATCACTCCGCCTACTGTGGCGGCCGACACGAGGGTGCCGAGGAATTTCCAGCTCTCCTGTTTCTTGGGGGTGGAGCCTAACCAGTAGCCTATCTTGAGGTCGGTGACGAAGCCGCCGGCCATTGAGAGGGCGGTGCAGACCACGCCGCCTATCACCATTGAGGCCACGATGCCTGAGGTGCCGCTCAAGCCGATTCCCACAAAGATGGCTGAGGCTATGATGAGGGTCATCAGGGTCATGCCTGACACTGGGTTGGAGCCTACGATGGCTATGGCGTTGGCGGCCACTGTGGTGAAGAGGAAGGCTATCACAACCACGACAAGCCATGCCACTGCTGCCTGCCAGAAGGTGCTTATGACACCGGCCCAGAAGAAGATGAGCACTGCCACGAGTGCGAGCACTATGAAGAATACGATGTGCTTCATTGAGATGTCGAGCTGCCAGCGCATCTCTTTGGCGTCGGATGTCTTACCCTTGAGCTCGCGTCCGGCCAGACCCACGGCCTGTGTGATGATGGGCCATGATTTGATGATGCCGATTACACCGGCCATGGCTATGCCGCCGATACCGATCATGCGGGCGTAGTCGCGGAATATCCCCTCGGGAGCCATCGCCTGGAACTCAGGACTGCCGTAGGTGCCGAGCAGCGGTATGATGATCCACCATACAAAGATTGAGCCGGCGAATATCACGAATGCGTATTTCAGACCCACGATGTAGCCAAGGCCGAGGAGGGCGGCTCCGGTGTTGCAGCTGAGCACGAGTTTAGTCTTCTCGGCCACGGCCTGTCCGGCGCTCGAGGCCATTGAGGTGACTGTCTCGGCCCACCAGCCGAAGGTGGCCACGATGTAGTCGTAGATACCGCCTATGAGTGAGGCTACTATGAGAGTCTTGGCCTGACCTCCACCCTCTTCGGCGGCTGCCTCGCCCGATATGAGCACCTGTGTGGTGGCTGTGGCTTCGGGGAAGGGGTATTTGCCGTGCATATCCTTCACGAAGTATTTACGGAAAGGTATGAAGAAGAGAATGCCTAAGATACCTCCGAGCAGCGATGACAGGAAGATCTGATAGAACTTCACGGTGATGTCGGGATATTTGGCCTGGAGTATGAACAGGGCCGGGAGTGTGAATATGGCGCCGGCCACTATCACTCCTGAGCAGGCGCCGATGCTCTGGATGATTACGTTCTGCCCGAGGGGATTCTTCTTCCCAAGGGCCTGGCTGAGGCCTACGGCGATGATGGCGATCGGTATGGCGGCCTCGAACACCTGCCCTACCTTCAAGCCGAGGTAGGCAGCGGCGGCCGAGAATACTATTGCCATAACCAGACCCATCCCTACTGAATAAGGGGTCACCTCGCGCTGGTCGTGCGCGGGATGCATCACCGGGGTGTACTTCTCGTCGGCGCCGAGCTCGCGGAACGCGTTCTCGGGCAGACCCGTGCCGGTGGTTAGGTTGTCATCTGTCTGTTGCATGATTCTTTGATTGGTTTGATTAGTTCATGCAGCGAATTTAATGATTTTTTGACTATTATTAAAATTTATTTTGTAAATTCGCATTATCATTTTTTATCAACCTCTTTTAACACCTTATCTGTAGAATGAATGTCGATAATGTTGCCTTCATGCAAAAGGCTAAGGCTCAGCTATCCAACCAGTGGACTGACGCCGCTGTTGCTACCCTCATCTATCTCGTGATCATGTCGGCGGCGGCCTGCACTTATGTGGGCCAGCTTATTGTGGCCGGACCTCTCAGTTTCGGATATATCCTCTATCTTGCCTGTCTTGCGGATACACGTAACTCGAAGCTCGACCTCCTCTTCTCGGGGTTCAACCGTTTCGTTGAGACGCTCGTGGCAGGGCTCCTGGTGTCGGTGATCGTGTCGGTGGGCACCGCTCTCCTTATCGTGCCGGGCATTATAGCGGCCTGCGGCCTCTCGATGACTTTCTTCATTATGGCTGACGACGCCAATATCTCGGGGCTCGACGCCATGAAGATGAGCTGGAACATGATGCGTGGCCATAAGATGGACCTCTTCACCCTCTGGCTCAGATTCATCGGCTGGATTATCCTGGCTGTCATTACCTGTGGCATCGGCTTCATCTGGCTCTATCCTTACATGACCCTGGCCTCTCTCAATTTCTACCGCCAGCTCCGTTACGGCACTTATTAACCCCCGCTCACACATCTGTTGTCTATCCGTTTACCCGTGGAAATATGCTTTTCAGCCCTTCATTCCTCAATAAATGTTAAAGAGGATGAGGGGCTGATAAACTTTTGCAAGGTCGCGAAGTCTCACCTATTGTAATCTAACTACGATTTCGGATACGACTATATTATGAACTTAAAATTCTTGATGCCCGTGGCCCTGGGCATTATCCCGTTTGTGGCCTCTGCCGCAGGCGACATAACAGGTAAAATAATCAATAAAGGTTCGGGAGAACCTATGGATTTTGTAACCGTCCAGCTCATCGATGCCAATACTGGTAAACCGCTACCTATCGGCACCAACACTGATGAGGACGGCTCTTTCATCATAAAAGGTGTTAAGGATGGCAAGTATCTTGTGCGCATCACCAATATCGGAAGTGTGGCGCAGGAACGTCCTGTCACTGTGAAGGCGGGCACCGCAAATATCGGCACTGTCTCGCTCGCCGACGACACAAAGCTCCTTCAGGAGGTGGTTGTGGAGGGTGTGCGAAGCCAGATGCGTTTCGAACTCGATAAGAAGGTGTTCACTGTCGACGCCAATGTCACCGCCGCCGGATCATCCGCTTCGGAACTGCTGGAGTCTATCCCCTCGGTCGAGGTCGACCAGGATGGCGAGGTGTCGCTGCGCGGTAATTCTTCGGTGACTGTATGGATCAACGGAAAGGAGTCGGGCCTTACAGCCGATAACCGTGCCCAGATTCTGGAGCAGATCCCGGCTGAGACTATCGAGAGTATCGAGGTCATAACTAACCCCTCCGCCAAGTATAGCCCTGAAGGAACTGCGGGTATCATCAATATCATCCTGAAGAAGGACCGTAAGGCCGGCTATTATGGCAGCGCGGAATTGAGCGTCAACTCGCAGGGTGGCGGCAATGTTGGTGCCAATATCAATTATAACTCGGCTAAGTTCGACCTTTTCGGTGGCATAGGATGGCGTATGCGTCATGCGAAAGGTGGCTCGAAGATGGACCGCCAGTTTGACGACGGCACTTACACCACTTCCGAGGGTGAGAGCCCGAGCCATGGCAATAACCTTTTCATACGCCTCGGCGGAACATGGCATATCTCTGATAATGACGACCTGGGAGTGAGCGGTTTCGGTATGTTCGGCCACCGCTGGGGACGCTCTACCACCCTCTATAATTCTACAGCTCCCAACAACTGGCTGGTGAATAATGACCTCTCGCGCAATAATGCCGATATGCACGGCGCGCATGGCGAACTTACCTACACCCATAAGTGGAGCTCTACGCATCTCATCGATGTGACTGCCTCTTATAATAATTTCGGCGGTCCCACATGGCGCTCCTATCTTGAGGAGATAGTCTGGCCCGGCGACCGTGAGGATGACAAATATCAGGAGCAGACAATGGATATGGGCAGCCAGTCATGGGAGGCGAAAATCGACTATACCAACCAGCTTAACGATTGGCTGAAGCTTGAGGGTGGCTATAATGGCAACTATAGCAAGGAGAATACCCCTACCGACACTTATACCGGAACCACCGCTGCCGACATGGTGCAGAACCAGGCGCTCTATAACCGCTTTATCTACCGTAATAATATCACGGCGTTCTATGCCACTTTGGGCGGCAAAGTAAAGAATTTCAGTTTCTCGGCCGGTCTGCGTGCCGAGGCATGGCAGGTGCGCACACGCTCGCTTGGTTTCGGTGAAATTGAGGCTGACGTGCCTGAGTATAAGAAGAATAATTTCGCTCTCTTCCCGAGCGCGTTCATCTCATGGAGTCTACCGCATGACAATGAGATGCAGGTGAATTATACCCGCCGTATACGTCGCCCGTGGGGTGGACAGCTAAATTCGTTCCACGATATCTCTGATCCCACCAACGTCTCTTACGGTAATCCGGAGCTCGAGCCTCAGTATTCAAACGCTTTCGAGCTTAACTATATCAAGAGCTGGTATTCTCACATGATCAGTGTGTCGGCTTATGTTCGCACAAGCAGCAATATGCTCAACCGTATCAGCTATCTTGATAAGGATGTGATGTATACCACCTGGGCCAATGTGGCCGACGAGGTGAACTCGGGTTGCGAGATTGTAGCCAAGAACAACCTCTTCCGCTGTCTCGACCTCACCACTACCGTCAATCTCTACAACAACCATATCAGCGCGTGGAATTATGACTTCAAGGCTGAGAGCGGTAATATTATCCCGCTGAGTGGTCTGAAGCAGAACAGCTTCGCATGGGATGCCCGTATGATGGCTAACTTCAAACTCCCCTGGTCGCTCTCGCTCCAGGCTACGGGCAATTACAACTCGAAGATGCTCTCGGCCCAGGGTTCGCGTCAGGGTGGCTGGAGCGTGGATCTTGGCGTACGCCGCGTGTTCGGTCCCTGGTCGTTCTCGCTCAATTGCCGCGACCTCTTCGATTCTCGCCATTTCAAGAGCACGACTATCGGTCCCAACTACGAGCAGTATAACGAACGCTGGCGCAATGGACGCACCATCCGCCTCACAATCAAGTTCTCGTTTGGCAACATGAAGGCGAAGGCCGACCGCAAAGGAGAAGGCCATGGCGACGACGATTCGCAGATGGACAACAACTACAGCGGCGGCGACAGCGAGATGTAATCCCACCCGCACCCTCGATCCTGACCCCTCGATTCCTGAACCCTCAATCCTGAACCCTCAATCCTGAGCCCTCGACCCTGAGCCCTCGATCCCGCGCCCTCGATCCCGAGCCCTCGATCCTGAGCCCTCGATCCTGAACCCTCGATCCTGAACCCTCGATTCTGAGCCCTCAATCCCGAGCCTGAAAAAAAGCTTTCTAACAGCATTAAAGCTATCCTCAATAAAAAAAGAGCCTTTGCGGCTCTTTTTTTATTGAGGATCTTCTCGGCACAAGCCCTATTGGCAGTGCATATGTTAAAATGGGAAAGGTACAAACAGGAAGCCGATTTCCCTACGAATTTATTCCCATTACGTTTATTCCCATTAATTGCCTTACGGTCTACAACGGTCTACAACAATCTACCTCCATAGACACATACATGTCATCTCAGGCGGTTTCATATCGCAAATGAGCCGGCTTCATATCGCAAATTTACCGGTTTCACTCTAAAGTCAAGCACTCCCTTTTCGGCTTGTATCCTCTTTCCTGAGCTTCTTTCAGATTGAGGTAAGTTTCTTACAGATTGAAGTAAGCTCCTTTCAGATTGAAGTAAGCTCCTTTCAGATTGAAGTAAGCTTCTCTCTGATTGAGGTAAGCTTCTTTCAGATTGAAGTAAATTCCTTTCAGATTGAAGTAAATTCCTTTCAGATTGAAGTAAATTCCTTTCAGATTGAAGTAA
>CANPMT010000005.1 GCA_947575235.1 uncultured Porphyromonadaceae bacterium | reverse complement strand
TCCTCATCAATCACCTCTTTACGGGCGGTGTTGACGAGCACACCATTCTTAGGCATGCGCATCACCAGGTCATAGCCGATTGAATTCTTTGTCTGGGGGGTAGCGGGGATGTGGAGCGAAACGAAATCGTTCTGTGAGAAGAGTTCGTTTACGTCATGGAGCGGCTTCACGCCCTCAGCCTCAATCACCTCATCGGGAACGAATACGTCGAGAGCCTCGATTTTCATACCAAACCCTTTGGCAATTCTTGCCACATTGCGGCCAACCTGACCGAATGCGTAGATGCCGAGCGACTTGTCCTTCAGCTCAGAGCCAGAAGTTCCGTTATACTGATTGCGGCACATCATCACAATCATACCGAAGACGAGCTCAGCCACGGCATTAGAGTTCTGGCCCGGAGTGTTCATGACGCAGATCTTGCGTGCAGTAGCCTCAGCAAGGTCGATGTTGTCATATCCGGCACCGGCACGAACGATAACTTTGAGTTTCGGAGCGTTGGCCATAACCTCGGCGTCAATCACGTCACTGCGCACAATCAGACCTTCAGCATCTTTCACAGCCTCAAGAAGGTCGGCACGTGTGCCTCTCTCCACGAGTTCCATCTCATTGCCGGATGCGTTGATAACATCAGCAATAGCCTTCACCGCAGCCGGAGCGAACGGTTTCTCAGTAAATACCAATACTTTCATATCTTCAGTGGGGATTGCTTAGTGTTTAGCCTCGAATTCTTTCATCACAGCAATAAGAGCCTCTACGCTCTCCATGGGGAGTGCATTATAGAGAGAAGCGCGGAAACCACCCACGTCGCGGTGTCCCTTGATACCCATCATGCCTCTTTCTGTTGCGAAGTCAATGAAATCCTTCTCAAGCTCCTTATACTCAGGCTTCATTACGAAGCAAACGTTCATTATTGAGCGGTCGGCATGGTCGGGCACAGTAGCCACGAACATCTTGCTGCCGTCGATAGCGCTGTAAAGACAGTCAGCCTTGGCGAGGTCGAGCTTCTCAATCTCGCGGATACCGCCGAGCTGCTTGTAATACTTCAGAGTCTGAAGAGCGGAGTAGATCGGGAGCACCGGGGGAGTGTTGAACATAGAGCCCTTCTTCACATGAGTGCGATAGTCGAGCATTGTCGGGATAACACGGTCAACGTGGCCGAGAGCCTCATCCTTTACAATCACGAATGTCACACCTGAGGGAGCCAGATTCTTCTGGGCACCACCGTAGATGAGCTCATATTTGGAGATGTCAACCGGACGTGAGAAGATATCAGAACTCATGTCGCAGATCATCGGCACCTTCACATCAGGATCTTTTCTGATCTCCGTACCATAGATGGTATTGTTTGAGGTGTAGTGGAAGTAGTCTACATCAGTAGGAACTGTGTAGTCTTTGGGGATGTAGTTATAGTTTCTGTCTTTTGAGGATGCAACTACGTCAACCTCGCCAAACAGTTTGGCTTCCTTGATGGCTTTGCTTGCCCAGACACCGGTGTCGAGATAAGCAGCCTTTTTTGACAACATATTCATCGGAACCATTGCGAACTGAAGGCTCGCACCTCCTCCGAGGAATAATACACTGTAGCCTTCGGGAATCTCGAGCAACTCCTTGAACAGAGCCACGGCCTCATCCATTACGGCCTGGAACTGTTTGCTGCGGTGTGAGATCTCGAGAATTGAGAGTCCCATATCGGCGAAATCACGTACAGCCTCAGCTGTCTTGTCGATTGTGTACTGGCTCATAATGCTGGGCCCGGCATAAAAATTGTGTTTTTTCATTTCTTTAGTGGGTTAGATAGAAACGGTAGCAAATTTAATAGTTTTAAATAATTTGACAAAATTTTTCCGATAAAATTTTATATATCAGCATTCATTATAGCAATTTGCCAGTTAGTATTCATAATATATTATAAAAATATGAGGTTTGATAGTTATTCAACCCCTTTTGCTCCCCGCAGCCCCTCAAGCCTTTCCCACATGCGTTGTTCCTGCTGGTTTTGGCATGGCTTCCAGAAGGTCTGACCCTGCAAACCATCAGGCAGATACTGTTGTATAACATAATTTCCACTGTAATCGTGGGCATATTTATAGCCTTCATGGTAGCCGAGCTCTTTCATCAGTTTGGTGGGGGCATTCCGGAGATGCAGAGGCACCGGAAGGTTCCCTGTCTGTTCCACTGCCGCGAGAGCGGCGTCTATGGCCAGATAGGCTGAGTTGCTCTTAGGTGAATTGGCAAGATAGATGGCACATTCGGAGAGTATGATTCTCCCCTCGGGCCATCCAATCTTTCTGAGGGCATCGAATGTGGCGTTGGCCAAGAGCAACGCATTAGGATTGGCCAGACCTATATCCTCGGCTGCGAGAATCACAAGGCGCCGGGCTATGAACTCGGGGTCCTCACCACCTTTCACCATTCTTGCGAGCCAATACACCGCCGCGTCAGGGTCGCTTCCACGTATCGACTTTATAAAAGCAGAGATTATATCGTAGTGCATCTCTCCATTCCGGTCATAGGCGAGAGGATTCTGCTGAAGACGTTCCACTACTACCTCATCATTTATTACAACCGGCTGTCCGGCAGGTGTGGACTGTTCAATCAGATCAAGCGTATTGAGAAGCTTTCTCGCATCACCACCCGCAAAACGGAACAGGGCACCCTTCTCCTTAATCTGTATATCGCGGCCACTCAAAATCGGGTCTCTGGTCAATGCCGATGTCAGAAGCGCGTCAAGATCTTCAGCGTCCAACGATTTCAATGTATATACCTGGGCTCTCGACAGTAGGGGACGGATCACCTCAAACGAGGGGTTCTCGGTAGTGGCCCCTATCAAGGTGACCACACCCTGCTCCACAGCACCCAGAAGGGAATCCTGCTGGCTCTTACTGAAACGGTGAATCTCATCTATAAAAAGTATCGGGCGAGCGGTGGTGAACATACTTCCGGCCTCCTGACGACAGCGCTCTATCACCTCACGCACATCCTTCACACCCGATGTCACCGCACTCAGTGTGTAAAACGACGATTCCGTGGTCTTGGCTATGATCCGGGCAAGAGTGGTTTTGCCGACTCCCGGAGGACCCCATAATATAAATGAGTTAATCCTTCCGGAATCAATCATGCGCCTTATCACGCCATTCTCACCTACGAGATGCTTCTGACCGATATAATCATCGAGCGATGCCGGGCGGAGACGTTCGGCAAGAGGGATATTGTTGTTCATCGGGCGTCAAGAGTTTTAAGAAGAGAGTCAAGATCAATCTCCGTGAGTGAATGCACAACTATGTCGGCATAGGGGGCGAGTGTCTCGGCAGGTAGCGTCCCGGCCACCCCTACAACAAAAGCTCCGGAGGCACGTCCGGCTTTCACGCCTTGAAGCGAATCCTCAAACACAACAGACTTCCTCGGATCGCCATTCAGTTTTGAAGCTCCGAGCAAGTAACCTTCCGGATCAGGTTTCGACCTTGAAATGAGATCCGCTGTAACTATAAATGAGAAAAAGTTCCTTAAATCAGGAAGCTCCTCGTCAAGATGCGCCATCTTGTCGTCATTGCTGCTGGTGACGAGAGCCGCAGGTATATTCCGTTCCTTCAAGGCTCCCAATAATTCCTCGGCTCCGGGGAGGTATTCATAGTGCATTTTCCCCTCCAGTTCATAGAGTCGCACCACAACCTTGCGTTGCACATCGGCATCAGGATAATGGTCGGCCAGAATCTTGTCGAGCGTGCATCCCTTTATTATTCTCTCCAGCTCGGGTTGTCCGGAGGGGAATTCATGGTTGACAGTTGCCCAAATACGCGAATACTCCTTTTCACTATCGATTAAGACTCCGTCAAGGTCGAAAAGAAAGACCGTTTTCTTATTATAGTTTTCAGATTTCATATTATATAGAATGAGAATTTACCTACAAAATTAGGAAAAAAACTTAGATTAAAGTAAATTTGCACTCTTTTAAAACAGAATTGCATGTCTGATTCCTTGGTTAAATTGTTAATCAAGGAAAAGACCAGCTATAAATCAACAAGATGATAGAAGACGTTTCATTAAGAGTGTCACCTCCCGTGGCGGCCGACAATCAACGGCTTAAAAGTGAGGTGGCCCTGAAAATCAAACGGAATCTGCAGGAGATAAACGACCTCAGGATTGTAAGACGCTCAATCGACGCGCGTCAGAAGAACGTTATGATCAATCTCACGGTAAGGATTGCGACGGGTGACGACCCTGTTGTCACCGCCCCTTACAGCCGTATTGAGTTCGAAAAGGTTCCGGAATCCGCGCCGACTGTCGTGATTGTCGGAGCAGGTCCGGCCGGACTTTTCGCCGCACTCAAGGCAATCCGCCTGGGATTGCGCCCGATAGTGCTTGAGCGGGGTCATGACGTTGATACAAGAAGGGTTGAACTGGCCCGCATAAGCCGTGAAGGGAATGTTGATGCCGAGTCGAACTATTGTTTCGGCGAGGGTGGTGCCGGCGCATACAGCGACGGTAAACTTTTCACAAGGAGCAAGAAACGGGGGAATGTCGATGAAATTCTGCAGCTCCTGCATCAGCATGGTGCATCGGAGAGCATTCTCATCGACTCCCATCCTCATATCGGGAGCGACAAACTTCCGGATGTGATAAAGAATATCCGCGAGACAATCCGCAGCTGCGGTGGTGAGGTGCATTTCGGCACTAAAGTTAACGGCCTGAAAATAGCCGACGGCAAGGTGACGGGTGTCAGCACTGCCGACGGCCGGGAATTTAATGGCGCGGTAATCCTTGCCACAGGTCACTCTGCGAGGGATGTCTACCGCTTCCTGCACCGTCAGGGGGTCGAGATTGAGGCCAAAGGGCTTGCAATAGGCGTAAGGCTTGAGCATCCCCAGCAACTCATCGACCGTTTGCAGTATCATTCACGCGAGGGACGGGGGAAATACCTTCCGGCAGCCGAATACTCATTCGTGACCCAGGTAGATGGCCGGGGGGTATACTCCTTCTGTATGTGTCCGGGGGGAGTGATTGTGCCCGCAATGTCGGGTCCATTCCAGTCGGTCGTCAACGGCATGTCAGCCTCAGCACGCGCCAGTCAGTGGTCGAACTCCGGAATGGTTGTGGAATTACACCCCGGTGATATCCCGGGCCATGGCGACGAGGGACCGCTTGAGATGCTTGCGCTTCAGGAGGAGCTTGAGCGTAAGTTTTACGAGGCATCCGGCGAGTCAATCAACGCTCCGGCACAGAGGATGGGCGACTTCGTCAAGGGGGTTGCATCGGTTGACTTGCCACGTAGTTCTTACCCGGCAGGTATTCACGCAGACCGTCTTGACCAGCTGCTGCCTCCGGAGATAAGCCGACGGCTTCAGGAGGGATTCAGGCATTTCGACAGGAAATGCCGTGGCTTCCTCTCAAACGAGGCTATTCTCGTGGGTCTTGAATCACGCACATCAAGTCCGGTGAGGATACCGCGCGACAAGATAAATTTCTCTCATATCGTTCTTGAGGATCTGTATCCGGCAGGTGAGGGAGCAGGCTATGCCGGCGGTATCGTCTCAGCTGCTATCGACGGAGAACGGTGTGTGGAGGCATATTATGCTAAACTAATGAATAACTGAGAAGAAATGGCTGTTATATTAAATATTGAGACTTCAGCGAAGAGATGCAGTGTAGCCCTCACAAAAGATGGCGCCATCGAATTCGAGATGGATGACAACGATGGAATGCGTCACGCTGAGAAACTTGCGCCGTTCGTTGAGCGGTGTATGCAGGAACTCAAGCGGAAGGGTGACCGGCTCGACGCGGTGGCCGTAAGCATGGGCCCCGGGTCTTACACCGGTTTGAGAATCGGACTCTCACTGGCCAAAGGGCTTGCGTTCAGTCTGGATGTGCCCCTCATAGGATTGTCGACATTGCAGATTCTGACAGTCAAGGCCATGTTCCGCAATATGCTGTGGGAGGGTGATGAGATTGTGGTGCCTATGGTTGATGCCAGAAGAATGGAGGTGTTCACAGGCGCCTATGATTTCGCTCTGAATGAGGTTGTGGCAGAAGCACCGGTTATTCTTGACGAAAACTCTTTTGCGGAGCTGCATTCACGACGCAAGGTGATATTCCTGGGCGACGGCTCAGAGAAATTCAGACCGCTCTACCGTGGAGAGAATGCGGAATGGCTTGGTGATGTCACCCCTCATGCCCGCGACATGATGGCCCTGTCGGAGAAGTATTTCAGGGAAAACAGGTTTATCGACCTTGCATACTCCACCCCTAATTACCTAAAGGAATATCAGGCAATAGTGCCTACAAATAAGATTATCGGACAGAAATGAAATTAATACCCTATAATGTAAGTGAGCCCCAGCTCCTTCAGCCGGAATATGGAAGAAACATCCAGCGCATGATTGACCATTGCGTTATGATTGAGGATCGGGAGGAACGCACCCGTTGCGCCTACTCGATAGCAGATATCATGGCCACTCTCTTCCCTGAAGTGTTGGGAGATGGAGGTAACCGGCAAAAAATTTGGGACCATATCAACATAATGTCGCGTTTTGAACTCGACATTGACTTCCCTTGCGACGTTATAAAAGAGGAGGAGCTTAAGCCGGAGCATAAGCAGATTCCATATAACGGCCAGATCAAGCGTTTCAGACATTACGGCAAGAACATCCAGTCAATGATAAAAAAAGTTGGCGAGATGGAGAACTGTATCGAGAAGGACCAGCTGATTTTTCTCATAGCCAATCAGATGAAGAAACTTCTTCTGCTCAATAATCCGGAGAGCGCCACCGATGCCAAGGTATTTGCCGACATGGCGATGCTCTCTGACGGAGGGATTCAGATCGACGCAGCGAATTACCGTCTTAATGAATACGTTGAGAACAATCCGGCCGCCAAAACAAAGAAAAAGAAAAAATAACCCCTAAAATCACACACCTATGAGTTCATTCATTGTAGAAGGAGGACATCGGTTGACAGGTTCAATCTCTCCTCAAGGCGCCAAGAACGAGGCTTTGCAGGTAATCTGCGCTACTTTGCTCACCCCTGAGAAGGTAACAATATCCAATATACCTGATATCGCTGACATCCGTAACCTCATCTCTTTGATTGAGGAATTAGGTGTGAAGGTGGAGAATGAGGGTCATGGCACTGTATCTTTCCAGGCCGACAATGTCAATATCGATTATCTCGACACCGAGAGTTTCAGAAAGAAAGCCCAGTCTCTGAGAGGGTCGGTAATGATTCTTGGCCCATTGCTGTCGCGCTTCGGCAAAGCGGTGCTTCCCAAACCGGGAGGCGACAAAATCGGACGCCGCCGTCTCGACACCCATTTCATCGGACTCTGCCGGTTGGGCGCCTGCTTCGATTATGACAGCGAGCTCTCATGCTATCATATAACCCGTCCCGAAGATGGTCTGAAGGGTACTTACATGCTTCTTGACGAGGCATCAGTCACCGGAACGGCCAACGTCATCATGGCAGCAGTGCTGGCGAAGGGTGAGACCGTAATCTATAACGCGGCATGTGAGCCCTATATCCAGCAGCTTTGCAAGATGCTGCGCAAGATGGGCGCCAGGATAGAGGGTGTGGGATCGAATCTGCTCACCATTACGGGAGTCGAAAGTTTAGGGGGCGCAACCCACAGAATGCTTCCCGACATGATTGAGGTGGGGAGTTTCATCGGCATGGCAGCCATGACCGGTTCTGACATCACTCTGAAAAATGTGGGTGTACGCGACCTCGGAATCATGCCCGACGCATTCGCCCGTCTCGGCATAAACCTTCAGATCGAGGGGGATGATATCAGGATAAGGCAGGACGAGATATATGAGATCGACCAGTTTATGGACGGTTCAATCATGACCTTCGCCGATGCCCCGTGGCCCGGTCTGTCGCCCGACCTGCTCAGTATCTTCCTTGTGGTGGCCACACAGGCAAAGGGTAGTGTGCTGATACATCAGAAGATGTTTGAGAGCCGCCTCTTCTTTGTGGACAAACTCATCGACATGGGCGCGCGCATTATTCTTTGCGACCCGCACAGAGCTGTGGTGATAGGCTCAGGGAAGTTCCATTCGCTTCATGCTGCCAACATGGTCTCGCCCGACATACGCGCAGGCATAGCCATGCTGATCGCAGCACTTGGAGCCGAGGGCACGAGCAAGATTCAGAATATAAACCAGATTGACCGTGGCTATGAGAAAATTGACGAACGTCTGAACAGACTTGGCGCAAAAATCATTAGAACGGAATAAACCTTATTGCAATGATAGAATCCAAGGATATAACAGCTGTTGGGAAATTTCAGAAAACCCATGCTTTGAAAGGAGAGCTTAATGCTATCCTTGAGATTGATCCGGTTTTCTTTGAGGAGGGTAACGCCGTGATTGTTGATATCGATGGCATTTACGTGCCATTCTTCACTTCAGGCATACGCCCTAAGGGGAGCACATCCTACCTCATAAAGCTTGACGGCATCGATTCGGAAGAGGAGGCGCGCGGATTTGTCAACAAGACTCTTTTCGCAAAGAAGGAGGAGTTGGGTGAATTCTTCGAGATGGAACCTGACGAGATTCTTGACGACGATGATATGATCGGCTACCGTCTGATCGACAATGAAAGCGGCATTCCCATAGGCACCGTCGTGCATATTGACACAGCCACCGACAATGTTCTCTTCATTGTGGAGACCCCCAACGGCGATGAGATATTCGTGCCTGCCGTTGATGAATTTATCAACGAGGTGGACGATGCCGAAAAGATTATGCGTGTCACTCTTCCCGAGGGACTCGTGTCGCTCAACAGCAAAGAGAGCTGATGACAGCATATCACAAGAGTATTACTTTTAAATAAAGGAAAGACTATGGATAACCAATATAAATTCGATGAGGATGACGCCATCAAATTCATCAGGGCGGCTATCCCTCAGGAAGTGAGCGAGAAGTATGACGATGATGATATTCTCTGTATCGTCGACATCATATGGGATTACTATGAGCGCAAAGGTTTCCTCTCGTTGAATATAGATGAGACGGAGGATGAGGTGCTTGATATTGACGACCTTGTGAAATATGTAAAGAAGGAGGTCAAGAATGACGATGAGCTCCTGATGGATCCCAAGGATGTTGAACAGATTGTAAAGGCAGAACTTGATTATGAGGAATCTCTTGAAGATTTTGTGTGACCCGATGATGGCCTTGGGGCTTCTGATAGGTGGCGCCGGCATGCCTGCTCTCTGCATGGCCCAGACAGAGGCTGCCCCGCAACGTATAGAGGCCCTTGATGAGATGGATTTCATTGAGATGATCAACTCTGTGGATGTCGGGAAGACATCTGAGCTGATCCAGAAATTCCAGACAAAAGAGGGTAAGACACGCCTTCTCAACGGCAAGTATAACCCCAAGGGGGAGTGCACTGTCGAGGCCTACCGGAATAAGGAGGTGCTCCTTATCACCATCCCTGCGCATCTGCTTTTCGCACCGAATATGACCGAACTGAAGCAGGGGGCAGCCGATTATCTCGCGCCTGTGAGGCGTTATCTGAAAGAGCCTGACATGTATCGTGTGGTGCTTGTAATGCACACCGACAACACCGGCTCCGAAGCCTATCGCGAACAGCTTACCGCCGACCGGGTGGATTCTGTCTTCGAATGGTTTGAGAAATCGGGGTCTGACACACGTTATCTCTTCTCTTACGCATTGGGCGACGATATGCCCTTGCGTCCCAACGACACAATGGACAACCGCGACCGCAACCGCAGGTTGGAGATATACCTTGTGCCGGGCGAGAAGATGGTGGAACAGGCAAAAAAGGGAAGGATATCCTTCTGACACCGGATACCCCTCCCTCAACATATATACCTTACCGAGGATGGATTGACTTCTGTCAGTCCATCCTCTCTTTATAATCCTCGTAGGTAAATTGACGCAAAAGCACCGGATCACCGGAGGTGGGTTGCAACCATATGGATGGATGCTGTATGCCGTTAAACATATTGGTCTTGACGGTAGTGTAGTGGTTCATGTCGAGCAACGTAAGACGTCTGCCGGGTGTGAGAGGTTCACTGAAAGTCCAGTCACCGACGAAATCTCCGCTTAGGCATGAATTGCCCCCTAATCTGTATTTATAACCATCCATGCCATCCTCCAGCGCCTCCTTGATGGCCGGTTTATAGGGCATCTCAAGGCAATCAGGCATATGGCATGCGAACGACGCGTCGATTATGGCGGTCTTGATACCTGCATCCTCCACCACATCGAGAACCTCTGTCACGAGATCTCCGGTCTGCCACGTGTAGGCTCTTCCGGGCTCCATTATGAGCTGAAGGTCAGGATAGCTTGAATGGAAATCCTTGAGAAGGCGCACGAGATGCTCCGTGTCGTAATCCTTACGCGTCATGAGGTGGCCACCACCCATGTTGAGCCATTTCAATTTAGGAAGCCATTGGCCGAACTGCGCCTCAAGGGCCTGGAGCACTTTCTCAAGGTCGTAGCTCGAAGATTCGCACAAGGCGTGGAAGTGGAATCCATCGAGGCCTTCAGGAAGATTTACGGGCATCTGAGAGGCATTTACGCCGAAACGGCTGCCGGGTATGCAGGGATTGTAGATATCGGTCTCAATGACGCTGCACTGCGGATTGACGCGCAGTCCGCATGACACCTGCCGGGCACCGGGCTGCGAATTATGCTCAGCCACTCGGGGATAGAATTTCTCAAACTGCGCGAGCGAATTGAACGTGATATGAGTGCTCCCTTTAAGGAACTCCCCGAAACTCTCATCCGTATATACCGGACAATAGGCGTGCACCTCATTACCTAAGTAATCGAGCGATAGGCGCATCTCATTGATTGAACTTGCAGTCGAGGCCTTGACGTATTCGGCTATTATCGGGAAGGTCTTCCACAATGCGTTTGCCTTGAATGCCATTATTATCTTCACATCCGCCTCCTCGCTCACCCTTTTAATAAGCGAGAGATTGGCGCGGAGTTTATCTTCATAGACAATGTAATATGGTGTCTTAATATTCATATCTCTTGTTTTAATTTTTTCTTTGTCATACGAAACAGTTTCAAACTTAATAACTGATGATCGAGAATTTGGCGAACTTGAGTAACAGCTTCTTTATTCCCACCACTCCGAAATCAACGGTTATCATATCCTCACCTGAAATCTGTGCCTTCTTTATAACACGCCCCTTCCCAAAGCGTTCATGGCTGATTACCGAACCCTCCCTGACCTCGTCAGCGGTATGCTGGGGGGTAATTCCACTTCCGGCACTGACAGTCTGCCGCAGGCTCTTCATCTCTGACGGACAGGAAGCTGTCTGGCTCTTTCTCTGGGTGAAACCCGATGCGCCACGGGAATAGCCACCAAAGCGGTCGGCCCCGTAATTGGCCAGAGGATTGGTGAAAGATGTCTCCTCGCCAATCATATTCTTCGACATCTGGAAGTGCAGGAAACGTGTGTCGATATCGCTGAGGAAGCGCGAGGGGCTTGTCATTACGGTCTGCCCGTTCCTGAACCGGCTTCCGGCATATGTGAGCGTACAAGTGCTCTTGGCTCTTGTTATGGCCACATAAAGAAGCCTGCGCTCCTCCTCGATCTGGGCGAGTGTTTCCTGGCTCATCGACGAAGGGAAGAGATCCTCCTCCACGCCCACGATGAAGACATGCTTGAATTCAAGTCCCTTTGAGGCATGCACAGTCATCAGCGTCACCTTTGGCTGGTCATCGTCGTCGGTAGTGTCCTGGTCGGTTGCAAGCATTACTTCCGAAAGGAATGCCTTCATGTCGCGTTCCTCCACACCGGTCTGCTCACGGAGGTCTACGAAATCTTTCAATCCGGCCAGAATCTCCTGAAGGTTCTCCTGGCGGCTTATGCTTTCAGGAGTGGAATCATGGGCAAGGAGCGTCAGAATACCGGTACGGTTGAATATCAGCTGTCCGAGCTCATATGCCGTGGCTCCGCGTAGGTTATCATCAATAAAGAGCTGGATAAGTTCTGCGAATTTTGCCAGTTTGGAGATTGTGCCTGCGTTGAGTCCGGCAGCCTTGAGATCTGAGTTTGTTATCACATCCCACAGGCTCTTTCTCTCAGCCACGGCGACAGTCTGCAGTTTCTTGAGAGTGGTCTCGCCAATCCCGCGTGCCGGATAGTTGATGATGCGGCGCAATGCCTCGTCGTCCGACGGATTCACGCTGAGACGGAAATAGGCCACCATATCCTTTACCTCCTTGCGCTGATAGAAGGAGAGGCCGCCATAGATACGGTAGGCTATGTTGCGCTTCCTCAACGACTCCTCAAGCACTCGCGACTGGGCATTCGTGCGGTATAGTATGGCATAATCCTCAAGACTGTCATGATGGGTGAGTTTTGACTTGCTGATAAGGTTGGCAACCATGAAGGCCTCCTCCATATCACTGTATGTCTTCACTACGTTGATCTGCTCCCCCGGTTCATTCTTACTGAAAACATTCTTTCTCATCTGCCGGGTATTCTTCTCAATGAGACTCCCTGCGGCATTGATGATATTCTGGGTGGATCGGTAGTTACGTTCAAGCTTGAACACCCTAAGACCGGGATATCTCTTCTCCAGGTTCAGTATATTACCGATATCCGCGCCACGGAATGAATAGATGCTCTGGGCATCGTCGCCCACAGCGCAGATTCTGTTGGCGGTACCGGCCAGCTGGCTCACAATGAGATGCTGTGCGAAATTCGTGTCCTGATACTCATCGACAAGGATGTATCTGAAGAACTCCTGGTAATGCCGGCAGATGTCGGGGTAATCACGCAACAGCAGGTTGATGTTGACGAGGATATCATCGAAGTCCATGGCATTGGCCACCTTGCAGCGTTCGCAATACATTTTGTAGATCTGTCCTGTCAAGGGGCGTTTAGCACGTCGGTCGTTCTCATAATTGTCGCGGTCAAGTATATACTGGTCAGGGGTTACCATGGCATTCTTGGCATTCGATATGGCCGAAGCTAAAGCCGCCGGTTTATATACCTTCTCATCCAGGTCAAGATCCTTTACAATCAGCTTGACAAGCGATTTTGAATCAGCGGCATCATAGATGGTGAAACCCGGCTTGTAACCCAAGACTTCAGCATGGCTTCTCAGTATGCGCAGAAACACGGAGTGAAACGTGCCCATCCACAGCCGCGATGATATCTTCTCGCCGACTATCGCCGTGATACGTTCCTTCATCTCACGGGCAGCCTTGTTGGTGAATGTGAGCGCCATAATCCGGTAAGGCTCGAATCCGTTGCGGAGAAGATCCACAATCTTATATGTCAGGACCCTTGTCTTGCCCGAGCCGGCACCGGCAATCACCAGTGAGGGACCATCCTTATATACCACAGCCTCACGTTGCTGCTCGTTGAGCAAATCAAGATAATTATACGGGTTGGATGTTTCCATAATCTTTTATCTGTGTGTAATGGGGGATTGTTTTGAAAAAACGGTAGCTTGACGAGGAGTAGTCGAACTCACAGCAGAAATGACTCAGTCCATTCGAGACTGTAAGGAAGGGAGCCCGCAGAACTATGCTGTATCTTGCTATCTGGTCAAAGACAGCCTGACTGATCTTGATTTCAGGCGCCTTATACTCCACAATCATGAGCGGAGAGCCATCAGGGCGAAAAACAACCGTATCGCAGCGTTTCCTTGTGCCATTCAGATTAATGCTCACCTCATTTCCCATAAGGCTCTGCGGATACCCGAGACACTCACGCATCCATGCCGTGAACTGCTGGCGCACATACTCCTCGGGGGTGAGAATGAGATATTTCTGCCGCATGGCGTCAAATACTTTCACTGCGCCGTCATCCGTCTGCTGTAGCTTCATCTGCGCGTAGGGAAGATTCAGAATCGGGAGAGAACAAGAACCGTTTATATCCAATTTATCTATGATTTACGAATGAATTCAATGGTTGATAAGAAGGGTCGAACACTGAATTGAGTATGTCGGCGAGACGCAATCCACCTTTGAGCAACTGGTTCTCCACCACTGGAGTCCACTGTGCCACATAATCGTAGCTTATCCCGGTTCCTTCAGGAGTAGCGTCATATACCTCCGAGCATATTCCGAAGGTCTCCTTACCCCAGGAGGCCGGAGTTCCATCCTTCACAAGCGCTTTTGCATCCTCATTGCCGGGGCGGTCAAGCTGCTCGCGCCATTCGGTATAGCTCCACTTGTGAGCTGCTTCAGGCAACATGGTGTCCCATACGGTATGCAGGTCGGAATCCTCCCCGAAGAAGTTTACCTTACAAAGATTGCCGCCGAGATCCGAAGCGTGCCCCATATGCATGGGCTGATGGATGTCGCCGAGGAAATGCATCACCATCTTCAGGGCAAGGGCTTTCTCAGCTTTCGGCACATTCCTGTCACGGAGAATCGAGATCTGGTTTTCCAGAGCCTTCACAATATCACCTTTCTCATTCATATGTGCATCCTCATACCTCTCATGAGCATCGATATTCTTGTAATGCCAGGTCTTGGTATAGGCGTATGGTTCGGTATATGAGGCATTGTCCATCCAGTTGGCATAATAGACCATTGACTTCCCGTCAAGCAGAGAGGATACGGAGTCAAGAGTGGCGGGAGTGAGATTGCATTCCGCTATATAGGCCGTGACATCGTGCCCCTTCTGCCCCCAGCCGAAAGATGCCAGAGATGAGAGAAGGAGAGATGCGGTCAATAAGTTTCTGTTGATAGATAACATTATGTTGTCTTAGAGTCTGTTTTGCTATTTCTTAAAATTGTCAGTGAGGCCTACGGCTGAGCCGAAACCAATCAACTTACAAAATTAGCCATAAAGAGTTGAAAAAGCAAGACCCTTAAATTTTTTATACTATTTTTATTCAACCACTTGTTTTTTACGATTAACTTTCATATATTTGCAAGTAGAAAACCTGACAATACCATACCAACCAAATATCCCTCTTGACAATTGTAAACCCACATCGTCAAATTGGATTATAAATTAATATCAATGTCATGAAAAAGAACAAATGCCTATTATTAGGGGACGAGGCGCTTGCAATGGGCGCGCTCTATTCCGGACTTTCAGGTGCATACGGTTATCCCGGCACACCTTCAACCGAGATTCTGGAATTCATTCAGCAGGCAGGATTGACCAAGGAACGCAACATACACTCATCCTGGTCAGCCAACGAGAAGACAGCCATGGAGGAGGCTCTTGGAATGTCTTTCTGTGGCAAACGTGCCATTGTTACCATGAAACATGTCGGCATGAACGTGGCAGCCGACCCGTTTGTAAATTCCTCTATGACCGGTGCCAACGGTGGCCTGGTTGTGATAGCGGCCGACGATCCCTCGATGCACAGTTCCCAGAATGAGCAGGACTCAAGATTCTACGGCGACTTCGCATATCTTCCCATATTGGAACCCTCCGACCAGCAGGAGGCCTTCGATATGATGGGCCACGCCTTCTCTATGTCGGAGAAATACGGGCTTCCGGTTCTTCTGAGAATGGTGACCCGTCTCAGCCATTCAAGAGCAGTGGTAGAGGTGCCTGAGGAGGCAGCCCCGCAGAATGAGATACATTATCCCGCAAATCCCCGTCAGTGGGTTCTGATGCCAGCAATCTCAAGACAGAGATATAAACGTCTCCTTGAGGACTATAAATCAATCCAGGCCGCCTCGGAGAACTCACCCTTCAACCGCTATATCGACGCTGCTGACAAGTCGCTTGGCATAATCGTCAACGGAATCGCCTTCAATTATCTCAGCGAACTCTTCCCTGACGGAATACCTTTCCCCACTGTAAAAATATCACAGTATCCTCTTCCCAAGCATATGATCCGCCGCCTTATGGATGAATGCGCCAGAGTGCTTGTGCTTGAGGAGGGCCAGCCCTTCATTGAGACAAAATTGCGCGGTCTGATGGATAATGCAAAGATCTACGGCCGACTCTCAGGCGAGGTTGAACGCACCGGTGAGCTCACACCCGATATTGTGGCGGCAGCTGTGGCGAAATCAGCCCCCGGCTACGCCCACCTCACAAAGAAGGAGTCGAAAGGTGTATCTGATAAGGTTGTTGCCCGTCCGCCCGCTCTCTGCCAGGGCTGCGGCCACCAGGATGTCTACCATGCGCTTAACGAGGTTCTCGCAGAGTATGAGAATCCGAGAGTGTTCGGTGATATCGGTTGCTATACCCTCGGCTTCCTCTCACCCTTCAATGCAATCGACACATGCGTGGATATGGGAGCCTCGATAACTATGGCGAAAGGTGCCGCCGACGCAGGCCAGCATCCGGCCGTGGCCATAATTGGCGACTCCACCTTCACACACTCAGGAATGACCGGATTGCTCGACGCCATAAACGAGAACAGTAATATCACTGTGATTATCTCCGACAATCTCACAACAGGCATGACCGGAGGCCAGGATTCAGCTGGCACCGGTAAACTCGAGAGCATCTGTCTTGGGCTGGGAGCCGATCCTGACCATGTGCGCACCATCACGTCGCTACCGAAAAACCTCGGGGAGATGAAGGCTCTGTTCAAGAGCGAGATCGATTATCCCGGTCTGTCGGTAATCGTGTCACGCAGAGAGTGCATCCAGGTTGCAAGAAGACACGCGACCCAGAAAAAATCTTGAAACAAATATCTGAACTATCATGAAAACAGACATAATCCTGGCCGGAGTAGGTGGTCAGGGGATACTTTCCATTGCCACAATCATAGGCAAAGCTGCCTTGAACGAGAACCTTTATGTAAAGCAGGCCGAAGTGCATGGCATGAGCCAGCGAGGTGGCGACGTGCAGTCAAACCTTAGAATATCGGATACCCCCGTGGCCTCTGATATAATCCCTCTTGCCTCAGCCGATATCATTATCTCGCTTGAGCCTATGGAGGCGCTCCGCTATCTCCCCTTCCTCAAAAAGGATGGCTGGATTGTAACCAACAGCCGCCCTGTTGTGAATATACCCAACTATCCCGACATCGAGGAGGTGATGAAGGAGATAAACGGACTGGGGAATGTAGTGGCCTTCGATATGGAGGAGCTCGCTCAGAAAGTGGCCTCACCACGCGCATCCAATATGGTGCTTTTGGGTGCAGCCTCACCCTTCCTCAAACTGGAGCCTGAGAAGCTTGAAAAGGCCCTTGAAGAGGTGTTCGCCAGAAAGGGTGAGAAAATGGTGGAGATGAACCTTGCCGCATTCCGTGCCGGCAGGGAGACAGCAACTGATAATTCCAAATCTTGAACATATGTTACCGATAGAACGTGATGTGCTTGAGAAGAGCATCGGGGAGGTTGGGATAACCAACCTCCTGTCGGCGACAATCCGACAGATATGCACACTCTCCAAGGCACTTGAAAATATATCTGAAGAGAATTTCGTACATCTTGAGTTGGGCAACCCGGGTCTCCCCCCTGAAGCGGTAGGAATTGACGCGGAGATGGACGCTCTCAAAGCAGGAGTGGCAGGGGTATATCCTGATATCGCAGGTATCAAACCGCTGAAGGAGAATGGCAGCAAGTTTGTCAAGGCTTTCCTCGATCTTGACATACCCCCTTTCTGTATCATACCTACTGTAGGATCCATGCAGGGGACATTCACCATGATGCTCCTGCTTAAGCAGAGAATCCCGGAGAAAGACACCATGCTTTTCATTAATCCCGGTTTCCCGGCTCAGAGAAACCAGGCCAAATTGCTCGGCTTCCGCACGGAGGATTTCGACATATATGACTATCGTGGCGAGAAACTCGCGGAGAAGCTTGAAAGCATCCTGAAGAGCGGTCGTGTGACGGGTATGATCTACAGCAATCCCAATAATCCGGCATGGACTAATTTCACCGATGAGGAACTTAAAATTATCGGTGAACTGGCCACCAAATATGACGTGATTGTAATGGAGGATCTTGCATACCTCGGGATGGACTTCAGAGAGTATGTTGGAAGCCCGGGAAAGGCCCCATTTGTGTCGAGCATAGGTAAGTATACCGACAACTATATTCTCTTCATTTCTGCCTCCAAAATATTCAGCTATGCAGGCCAGAGAATCGCCCTGGTTTGCATGAGCAAGGAGGTATATGAGCGTAAGTATCCCTTCCTTGAGAAATTCTATGAGATGGCCAATTTCGGCGATTGCTATGTTTACGGTGTATTATACACCGCATCGTCAGGCACGTCTCACTCCGCACAGTATGCACTCGCGTCGATGCTTGATGCAGCCTGTGAGGGGAAACTTGACTTTGTGGGCAACTGTTCAGAATACGGTCGACGGGCACATATTCTCAAAGAATTGTTCAAGAAGAACGGATTCCATATTGTCTACTCTGACGACGATGGCAGAGACATCTCTGACGGATTCTTCTTCACAGCCGCATATCCCGGTATGGACAGCGAGCAACTCCAGAAGGAACTGCTCAGATTCGGCATCGCCACTATCGCGCTTCCATGTACGGGGAGTGTGCAGGATGGTGTGAGAATCTGCGTATCGAAAGTTGACTCTGACGAGGTATTCTCACAGCTCTCCGAGCGTCTAAAATTATTCCACAATGAGCATTAATTATGTAAGCGCATCTGAGGCTGTCAAGCTTATCAGAAGCGGCCAGCACGTCTATATCCAGGGTAGCACATCAATACCCGAGAAACTGGTGGAGGCAATGACTGAACGGGGCAATGAACTTCGTGATGTGACACTCTATTCAGGGTTTGCCGTGGCCAAGGGTGAGGCTCCTTATTGCAAGGAGGAGTATAAGGAGAGTTTCATAGTTGACAGTTTCTTTGTCAGCAATTCTGTAAGGAAATGGATCAATGCGGGATATGGTGAGACAACACCCTGTTTCCTTGGCGAAGTGCCTGCTCTTTTCAGAAGTGGCATATGGAAAGTTGACGTCGCTCTCATAAACTGTTCGGAGCCGAATGAAGATGGATTTGTCAGTTTCGGTGTATCAGCCGATGTAGCCACATCAGCTGTGGAATGTGCTGATATTGTCATTGCCCAAATCAACCCGAACGTGCCATTCTCTTATGGTGATGCCATGATACACGTCGACAGATTGGCAGCCGCTGTCAGAGTTGACGAACCTCTTGTAGAAGTGCCGACATCAGCACCCACTGAGAAGGAGATTCAGATAGGCAACCATATCGCCGAATTGATTCCTGACGGAGCCACGCTCCAGATTGGTGTCGGTGGCATACCTAACGCGATTATCCGCGCATTGTCAGATCATCGACATTTAGGTCTGCATACCGAAGCTATGACTGACGGTGTGCTCCCGCTTATAGAGAAAGGTATAATCGACAATTCAGAGAAGGTTATAATGCCGGGTAAGTCTGTCGCATCACTCGCACTTGGATCGAAGGAATTATACAGGTTTATGGACGGCAACAAGGATATTGTCATGAAGGATGTGGCGTGGACAAACGACCCGTTCATAATTGGACAGAATCCTAAGGTGATGTCAATAAACTCTTGTCTGGAGATTGACCTTACAGGACAGATTTGCGCCGATTCTATCGGCACGAGAATCTATTCCGGCATCGGTGGACAGCATGACTTCGTATACGGTTCATCCCGCAGCGAGGGTGGCAAGTCATTCCTTGCTATGCTTGCCACCACCAACAAGGGGGAGAATAAGATCAAACCCGTGTTGACTCCGGGCGCAGGCGTGGTCACCACACGCTTCCAGACACACTATGTGGCCACTGAATATGGTGTGGTTAATCTGAGAGGAAAATCATTGCCTGAGAGGGCGCGTTTGCTGATATCCATTGCGGCGCCACAGTTCAGGGAAGAGTTGGAGAGAGCAGCCTTCGAAAGGTTCGGATATAGCTTCAGCCGCCTTAAATAAGGGATGCTGATTAAATTTTAAGGGTACGGATAAATTTTCACGTTGAAGATATGAAAATTTATCCGTACCTTTGTTATTAGATATGTGAGCGCAGACTCAACAAACCATATAAACTGAATAAAGAAATGGAGACAGTAGAACTCAGGAGAAAGATGCAGAAATTATGGAAAGACACTTTCCATGATTCTGATGCCTACATCCAGCTGATATTCGACAATTACTTCGATCCGGAGTTTGTAGAATATTACGAGGAGAACGGCAAACTTATCTCCGCTCTAATAGCCATACCATATGAACTTGGCAATAGCAGAGCCTCAATAAAGGGTATGTATCTTTGTGGACTGGCTACCGCTGAAGATTACCGACACAGAGGAATCATGAACAATCTCATGGCCAAGATTAATGACAAAGCCACAGCTGAAGGATATGCAATTTCTTTCCTTATTCCGGCCTCTGACACTCTGAGAATTTATTATCAGGATAAGGGATACTGCAATGCCATGTATCGTGTTGAAGACCGTTATACCGATGTGCATAACTTCGCCAATGATTGCTCTGCATTACTTGACAAAGAGGAGGAGCGTCTCCGTGAGGTTAAAAGAAAATATTACGATAAGATCCAGGTGAATATTATCGACAAATCCACTGGCAAAGATGTGCTGGAAGCGCTTGTTGATTATATTCAGACAAGCGAACATAAGGTGTCAAATTATGTGTCATTATTCCATAGCAAGACCGATCTTATCGCAGTCATTGAGGAGAATATTATTTCGGGCGGGAAATGCTACATTTCACAGAACACTGAAGGTGTGATTACAGGCGCAATGTTCGTGACTTTTGATGATCGTAAACGTGTCATAATTCCTAAGCTATATTGCTCTGACAAGTATTCATATTATAAGTTGCTCGATAAGGTAAAACAGCAGTATCCTGAATCAGGTATAAGTATATATTGCTATCCGGAGGAGACTGACCGCAAAGCATTGTGGAGTCCGGTGTATGGAGCTGTCAATCCTGATGGTGGAATGTTAGGGGGTAGCTATGGAGTAGCTGAACGTGTCTATAATGTCAATCTTCACACCACACCATATGGAATGGCCAAGATTTTGAATCTTCACGAGATTCTGAAATTCGTGGCCACACAGAGGAAAGATTTAAAATTTTCGATTCTCGTGAAAGCCTCTCCGGAGGCGCAGACAGGCACAAAATATGACGTAGAGTCCGGGAAGGTGCGTGTTGAGAGTGTTGAACCGGAACGTATCAAGGATGTGATAAGAGACAAGGAGGTCACATCACTGACTGAGCGAGACCTATCTGAGATCCTCTTCAGAAAGAAAGATAGCAACACATTGATCATGGATGCCCTTGGCATACCACGAATGGCTATAAATATGTGCCTCTTGCTCGATTGAGATGCCTTAAAGCGATTGCAGAACTTAAATCATAACCCGGGCTGATATTTTGAAATATCAGCCCGGGTTATGATTTTCAACAAGTTACCATATTGATGGTCTAATTTAAGCCGCTTGAGAATCGATTCTTGTGGAAAGATTAATTAACTCCCCGTAAAATTCAGAATTCTCAAACGTCAAAACCGTCATCGCAAATACGAATCTAAATGTAACAAAACTGAAATCATCCATATTGGTCAATATTTCAGGTACGCAAATTTAACGATAGGGTAGGGGAGGGGTAATGTAACATTTACATATTACAAATCCATAATTTTACAATTTAGAAATGTTTATTTGTAAATATTAGTTCCTATTATTTACGTTTTAATATCTATATCGTCTATGTATGTAAACCCATTACTTTTGCAAATCTATATTTCGCATTTGCAAACCTATAATGTAAATAGCCTTTTAACATTTATTTTGCTTTAAATAATTACACTATGTATCAATATTTTAGCATAGTATTATAGTTTACATAGTCGGAATAGTACTAACTACTATAGGTTTTAATGAAAATCCAGCGTTAAATCAATTATATTTACCTAATCAACAATGGTTATATTATACATATCAATAATTTAAATGAAGTAATTTACATTCCCGACATCAATATAGAGAGGCTGCATGCTACAAATGTTACGTTAAATATGTTACACATATTTACGTTTCCATATTTGCAAATTCAAATATTTTTATTTAAATTTGCATATTCAAAATTCAATATTGTATACACCCATGTCGGAGGATAATATAGCTTTTCGTCTAAAATTCCTGATTCAAAAGTTGGGAATAACGAGTTCTGAGTTCGCTGAAAGATGCGGAATCTCTCGTGCAACCCTCTCCCAGTTGCTGACAGGACGTAACAAGAAGATCAGCGACGTCATAATCGGGCAGATTCACACTGCCTATCCCTCTCTCTCCATCATGTGGCTCTTATTTAATGAAGGTGATATGTGGATTGGGCAGCCGGAAGGGAAAACTTTCCAGGAAGCCAATGCGGATTCCTCTGAGAACTCAGAATGGGAGGCAGAAGAGATAACTGAGTCTCCTGATGGCTGCTCTATAACTGAAGCTGCCGGGAAAACCGTATTTTCAGGCTCTCAGAATTTAGAAAATGCGACCACTCACCCATCAAATTCTCCAGAAGCCAAGGAAAACGGCCTTAAATCCGGGCAAAACACCCCTTTAACAACTGAGAATAAGCAGAATACGCCCCTAATAAACAATCTTGAATTACTTAACGAAATAGAAAATTTAAGGCCAAAACCGAGGAAAATCATCCAGATTACGATATATTACGATGATAACACCTTCGAATCCTTCTATCCAGACTCAAAGAAGCATTAGACACAGCAAATCAAGGGCATCTTCAGCAGCACCTCTCTACACATTATAATTTCAGGCAATAAGATGATTCTCCAAAACGTTATTATAGGATAAACCGGTGGCTTTGCCACCAACGCTTGAAAGATTATGAGTAAACTGAATTACAAGACAATTCTTCCATTCTGTCTTTGTCTGTTCTCCGGGTCAGGAGATGCTGATATTATTGCAGCTGAACTGAAGTTTGATAATAACACACTTCCTGTCATACCTGTCATACCTGAGAAGTCAACAGGTATAGATTGTCTGTATGTTTGTAATGACATAAATGGTGTCACAATCTTATATACATCTGAGGGTAACAACAAGGTCAATTGGTATCGTTTCAGCAATATGGGGGCAGCCTTTAATGAGCCTGTCAATAATGTGATATATGAAGGTAACAAGTCATCAATACAGTTGCAAAAAAATGACACCGGATTCTTCGTCGAAGATGGCGAAAAAACATATTATTTCTGGATAATAGATTATTCAAAATATCCTCTTAATCTGTTGTCAATTTCACCCTCTGAGGAACAGGATTGCAATTCAACAAATATCGACATATCTGGTTCCGGAGAAGCCATTCATTACTATACAATCAATGGACGGCAGGAGACCTTGTCAAGAGATTTAAGACTCTCATATCTGAATCTTGAATGGGATGCCGATGCCACAAATTTTATGCAGATAAAAACTGACAAAATACTCCCTTACATCTCTTCTTCTGTTATTCTTACGCCGCCTGTATATTCAGCCACAACCTTCACTCTTACAGGCGACCGTTTTCTTGAAGAGTGGAAACAGACACAGAGTGTAGAAAGTTCTGTATTCACCCCGATTGCTGTAACTGCGGAGACGGAGGCAATTCAGTCATCAGATAATAATGACGACAATGATTCATCCAACATGATACCTTCGGACAATGATGGCATGGGGGGTTCAGCTCCTGTTGAGATATCTTTCAGATCTTATCCGTCGGATGCCGTAATACATCATGAATGGCAGATGTCAACTGATGAACAGTTCGACAACATAACTTACCGAATCAATGAACAGGATTTCGATTATACATTCAATGATGAAGGCACAACCTATATCCGTTACATCGGAAGTAATTCCGACGGATCATGTGAGTCAATAGGTGAGACATATACAGTGAATGTAGGAGCGTCAGAATTGCAGATTCCGAATGCCTTCTCACCTAATGACGATGGCATCAACGATGAATGGAAAGTAAGCTATCGTTCGCTTCTCGATTTCCATTGCTGGATATTCGACCGTCATGGTCACCGTTTGTATGAGTTCACTGATCCCTCGCAAGGCTGGGATGGTAAGCATAACGGAAAAGTTGTTTCCCCGGGTGTATATTATTACGTAATCACGGCAACCGGATCAGATGGCAAACGTTATAAGAAGAGCGGCGATATAAATATCATCCGATATAAAGGCGGGAAGTCATCATCATCTGATGACTGACTTTTCACCTGTCATGAATAAACAGAAAGGATATTGAAGTTAATTATGGAAAACAATTATAATGCCACAGATGCTGTGGAAGTATACGGTGCGCGTGTACATAATCTTAAGAATATTGACGTTACTATTCCGCACAATTCTCTGACAGTAATTACCGGACTGAGCGGTTGCGGAAAATCATCTTTGGCTTTCGACACCATATTTGCCGAAGGTCAGCGACGTTATATAGAGACGTTCTCTGCATACGCACGTAATATGCTCGGATCGCTTGAACGACCTGATGTAGACAAAATCACAGGACTTAGTCCGGTCATCAGTATCGAACAGAAAACTGTAAATAAAAATCCTCGAAGTACCATCGGCACCACCACCGAGGTATACGACTTCTTTCGTCTGCTGTATGCCCGTCTTGGAGAGGCCCGGAGTTACATCTCCGGCAAACCTATGGTGAAATACTCAAAGGATAAGATTATATCCTTGTTGCTCGACCAATATGACGACCGTAAGATACAGATTCTTGCACCACTTGTAAAGAACAGAAAAGGACATTATAAGGAACTGTTCGAGAACCTCCGTAAGAAAGGTTATCTGAATGTACGCGTCGACGGTGAGATGCGCGAACTTGTATATGGCATGAAGCTTGACCGCTACCGTAATCACTCGGTGGAATTGGTTGTTGACAGATTGCGTGTGAAGCCTAATGATGTGCAGCGGTTACGGTCAACAGTTGAAGAAGCGTTGAAGCAGGGTGGCAAACAGATGATGGTGCTCGATATGGATTCAGGACAGATTCGTCATTACAGTCAGTTGCTGATGGATTCCGAGAATGGTCTGTCATATCCTGAACCTGCGCCTCACAATTTCTCATTTAATTCACCTCAGGGTTATTGCCAGAAATGTAAAGGTCTTGGAGTCGTGAATGTCGTGGATGAACAGAAAGTGATGCCTGATAAAACAGTCTCCATTTACGATGGTGGTATACTCCCGTTGGGCAAGTATAAGAACTCACTTATCTTCTGGCAGATTGAGGCTATCTGCAAACTTTACGGTGCCACACTGAAGACACCAATCGAGCAATTGCCGCAGGAAGCTCTTGACGATATCCTGAACGGTACTGACCAGCGTCTTGAATTGAAAAATGCGACGATGTCGACAACACATTATGCGTCGAGCTACGATGGCCTGGTAAAGTATCTTGAGATGCAACATTCAGATGATTCCGATCCTGCCGCCAACAAATGGAGCAGCCAGTTTTTTACAAAAAGCTGTTGCCCTGTGTGTGAGGGGAAACGTCTTAACCGCATCGCGTTGAATTACTTTATCGACGATAAAAGCATTGCTGATGTCGCCACAATGGACATATCGGAACTATACGAATGGTCATTGACACTTGAGGATAAGATCGAACCTTCGCGCAGGGTTGTTGCCCGCGAGATACTGAAAGAGATTATCAGCCGTTTGAGATTCCTTCTTGACGTCGGTCTTGACTATCTTTCACTTAATCGGAGCAGTGCTTCATTAAGTGGCGGAGAGAGTCAGCGCATACGTCTGGCCACACAGATAGGTTCAAAACTTGTCAACGTGCTCTATATATTAGACGAGCCCTCCATCGGTTTGCATCAACGCGATAATGTGCGTCTCATCAACAGTCTGAAACAACTCAGAGACACCGGCAATTCCATAATCGTCGTTGAGCACGACAAAGATATTATGGAGGAGGCTGACTATATAGTTGACATAGGTCCGGGAGCCGGACGACATGGGGGAGAGGTTGTATTTCAAGGGAACGTACGCGACCTCAAAAACAGTCATACCCTGACAGCCTCATATCTTAATGGGGAGAAGTGTATCGCCCTTCCTGAAAAGAGAAGAAAGGGCAACGGCAAATTTATCGAGATTCTCGGAGCCACCGGCCATAATCTGAAGAATGTTGACTTGAAGTTACCGTTAGGGAAATTTGTATGTGTGACGGGTGTCAGCGGAAGTGGTAAGTCATCTCTAATCAACGGAACCTTACAGCCGTTGCTCAGCCAGAAATTCTATCGTTCGCTACAGAATCCGCTCCCATACAGAGAGGCGAAGGGTCTGGAGAATATCGACAAGGTTGTCACAGTTGACCAATCACCACTGGGCCGATCGCCACGTTCAAATCCGGCCACATATACAGGAGTCTTCTCCGACATCCGCAAACTGTTTGTAGAACTTCCTGACTCAAAAATCCGTGGCTATAAGCCGGGCCGATTCTCCTTTAATGTCGCCGGTGGCAGATGTGAGACATGCAAAGGGAACGGTTATCGCACAATCGAGATGAACTTCCTGCCTGATGTGCTTGTGCCATGCGAGACTTGTCACGGCAAACGCTACAACCGCGAGACCCTTGAGGTGAGGTTCAAAGGGAAATCGATAGCTGATGTTCTTGAAATGACTGTGAACCAAGCAGTTGAATTCTTTGAGAATGTACCGGTTATCTTAAAGAAAATCAAAGTATTACAAGATATCGGTTTAGGCTATATCAAGCTCGGACAGCCGTCGAGCACCTTGAGTGGCGGTGAAAATCAGCGAGTTAAGTTAGCCACCGAGTTGGCAAAGAAAGACACCGGCAAAACCCTCTTCCTGCTTGACGAGCCCACCACAGGTCTTCATTTCGAGGATATCCGTGTTCTGCTTGGCGTCATCAACCGACTTGCCGATAAAGGGAACAGCATTGTGGTGATAGAGCATAACCTTGACATAATCAAGTCGGCCGATTACATTATAGACCTCGGGCCGGAGGGAGGTCGCGGAGGAGGCCGGATTATGGCCGAGGGCACGCCGGAAGAGATTTCGCAAGCCGACACCGAAACTGCAAGGTATCTAAAGAAGGAACTTGAAGTCACAAAAAATCCGGGCGCTCTGAATAATTCAAAGCCACAAAAAAATTGAAAATAATCATAGCGGCTCAGGCCGGTTCTGAAAAATAGCATTCAGAGCCGGCCTGAGCTGTAAAAAATAACTGAGTCGAGAGTTTCACGAGAATCGAATATTTGAAAACGAATGAGTAGTTGCTCGAAAATATTAAAATATCAGAATACGGTCAGAGCCGGGTCAGGAACAGTTAAATTTGCAGTAGAGAAAAAGGCTGCGGATTGTCTGAGAAAATCGGACAGTTCCGTTTCGTCATAATCTATATTATGTTAAATAGGAAATTCCAATACACTCCGACGGTTCCACTTCTCCCGGGATTCTGATATTTTTTGTTAATTTTTTATACTTTGTGTTGTAATCTTACAAAAAATGTGTATCTTTGTCATACATTTTATTCTCTCTTCAATTTTTGTTAACTAATCTAATAATTCTATGTTTTCGTCAGAATTAAAACAAGGCCGAGCTTACAAATTTGATGTTATCAAAGAGGAATCGACCAGAAAATTTTTCAAAGTCAGAACAGACGACGGTATGGAGTTCTCGCTTCAGAAATTTAAATTCCAGCAGAACGCGCCGCTCCCCGACCAGATCGACTGTTATGTGAAATCTATTTTCCCCATTACCTTAGGGCAAGACATTTCAGTGTTCATAAGAAACTTCTATGAGGAAGGTAAAGAATATGATTTCAAGGTTAAGGCTATACGCACCGACACTAACCAGGTATATGAGCTGCAAGATAAACATGATCTCTGTTTCAAGCTTTACAACGCTCCTGAATCTCTTACCAAAGGTAGCCGCATAAAATGCAAGATTATCAAAATCATCGGTGTTAATGTAACTTTAAAATATGTCGGCACCCTATCCACAAGGCTCCCGCTCGAATTTCTCGACATGGCCCAGTGGCTGAATCTTTTAGGTATAAACAGATTTCATGAATACTATCTTAACTTCCTTGAATCTTTTCAGGAGTTTGAACCGGCTCTCAATAAATACGATGATGAAGACCCTACATGGATTCTTGAGATTTTACAGGCTGTTTCTAACCATATAACTGACTGGCTTATAGATTGCAAAGACGACCTGAAACTCCTTTCAAAGATTGTCCGGAGAATGTCGCTGGCACAAAATCTCGCTCTCTTTATCCTGGAAGAATCTGATTATCTCCGCAATTGCAATCCTGAGCAGCGTACAATGCTGCAGTCTCGCCTCTCTAATTACGTCGAGCTATTCACTCAATACAGTGTGGCGGCCTCGATGATTCTCGACAAGACTTACAGCGGATTTATCGACAAGATGTTCCACCGCCTCAAGGAGGCCGGCTACCTTTACCGTCCCAACCGACAGTTCAGAATCATGATGACAATCCTGAAACTGCGCCCTGAGATGATCAACTCCAGAATGGGTGAGCTCTTCGAGGCCCTGCATAATTGGGAACTCTCAAACTGGCAGTCCGAACCCTTCCGTTCAGCACTTGTGGAGCAGCTCCAGATATTTATCGAGGGTAATTGCCGGCAGATTAATCTGCTCCCGGCTTTCGACTCAAGCGAGGAGAACAAGACTGTGATACGTATGATTCTGGCCATCGCCGTGCAAAGTCTCCTTGCCACCGACACCGACCTTGTGGACCTGCGCATCAACCGCGCCATGCTTTACCGATATATCTCCTATCTTAATACAAGCTCATTCGAGACTCTCCTTAATAAGGGAATCGATGCCCTGCTTGGCATGGAGGGGCAGAATGAATTCACCTGGAATGATACGGAGCACCCTACTCTCCTCATTATGAAATCCTCCAGTCCAACCGGAGCAACCGAGGAACGTTCGGATATCGTAAAAACCTACACCACCTCAAAAGCGGAGGTGCAGCTGCGTTCAGACTCTCTTCATATCGTGGCGCGCAACGCGAATCCTGATTCCACAATAATCCCGAACAACATATTCGACTGGCTTAACCCGAAAGTATCCCTGGCCGATGACATTCATGTGCAGAACCTGCGCAAAACAAAAGATCTCGCCACCTACGGCAAGATGTGGGAGGAGATTGCATGGTCGATTTTCGGTGAAGACCAGACAGCCGGCATAAAGACGCGCAAACGTCCCCCTTATGAGGGTGAGGATGTGAAAGTTATCATGGACGATGTGCGCATCGTCAACAGTGGCAACGAGCGGCAGCGTCTCCAGTTTCATTGTACCATCCACGACGATGAAGTGCAGGGTGAGGGGTGGATGCCATGCGATACAATCCACCTCTTGGGATGGCTCTCTTACCGTGACATTCCCAACAATTACGACGGCTCGCTCTCATTTGCCCAGACCGACAACGGCACCCCTCTCCTATTCCCGGCCACAGTTATCCGCAGAAACGACCAGTTCGAATTCTCCATGAAATCGCATCTCGATGACTTCATGCTTGAGAACATCAGCTCCTACATGGAATCGAACGCGATTGTAACCCACTTTGACCGTGCCAACAACGTTTGGCTCTGTCTTTCTGAGTTAGGCTGCACTTTTAAGGTCAACTACGACGAGTCAACCGCCAATCTCCGCGAGGGTATGATTGTAAGGGTACGCTATGTCGAGCCTGACCATTCCGGATCCATGATACAGTTCTTTATCGGTGAACTTGCCGAGAACCAGGACCTTGTCCCCGGCGGAATAAAGAAATCAGAATGCCTCTATAATCTCATGCAGAACTTCGGTGAGGTATCAGGCATAACCGATCTCGAGAACTCCACCGTGGTTGAGGTTGAGGAGGTTATGTCGCGCGAGGAGATGATGGAGCTCATCTACATGCTGCAGCGCTGCGCCTATCTCCAGACGGAATATATCAAGGCATTCAATTATCTCGGTCTTGCCACAATTCTCTGCAAAATAATTGAGGAACCCACACTGCTTGAGGACGTCGCCACACATATGGAACTTCTTAAACTCCTCCAGGATTTCGGACGTAACCAGCGTGTCAACCTGGAATGGCTTGAGCATTGCGAGAAACGTGTGAGCCGCTCACCGATGCTCGAACGCCTGCACACACGCCTCAAGATAGTGGCCGACTTAGGGATAAACGAGAATTCCGACTGGCTCTGGAATCTCTGGCACAATCCACGCAATGAGACCGAAGGTCACCTCGCGTCGCTTGTGCTGTCATACAACATGCTCCCGCGCGACCTTGAGAAATCGCGCAAGGAGATCATGAAAGAGATATCGACATTGCTCAACGTCAACAGCACCGTGCCCACCTCTAAATATTACGGCGACGAGTCGCAGACAGTCGAGTTCAAGAGCAGCCTGATCTATTCCACCCATGGCGGCAGCCGTCCGGATGTGCGCGAACAGCTTCGCGAGATCACCCACATAATATGCGGCTTCATGAACGCCCGTGGTGGCACCTTATATATAGGTGTGAATGATGCCGGTTATGAGAATGGCCTTGACGACGACCTCGCTTACCGTCAGAGCCATGGTCACAAACCCACCATCGACGCTATGATTGTAGACCTCCAGAACCATCTTGACCGCACACTCCCTGTGCATGCGAAAGACCACTGGGAGATAGAATCCGATCCCGAATCAAAGAAGGGGGTAATCGTTGTGAAAGTGCTCCCTGTGGAGATTCCTGTGGAGCTTGACGGCGTGATATTCGTACGCTCCAGCTCAACCACAAAACCGCGTCTTGAAAGCGAGCGCGACGAATTCATAAAGAACAGAAGCCACAACTACCGTCTCCTCATGAAACTCTGGGGAGTCGGAGAAGAGGATAATTCCACTCCTTCGGAACCTCAGCCTGAGGAGAAACCCGTTCTCAACAACATTCCGAAGATAGCACCCAAGCCCGAACCTCCCAAAATCGAGGAGGAGCTTCCCGAAGAGGAGGAGGTTCAGGACACTGAGCAGAAAGTCACCACAGGGCGTCACAGATTCAATGTGCTCCACTATTTTGAGCCCAACTTCTCCACACCCAATTTCTACGCATATTTCATGCGCGATTCAAAGGTAAGGGTATCAAGCGACGACACATATCTCGACTACGAACCTGATTGTCTTCTCGCCCTCGCCATAAAAGACCGCGAGAAAGATGGCCGCATCATACTCACATATGCCGATGGCAAGGTAGCCAAGCATCCGCTCTCTCTTCTTCAGGATCTGAATCAGAACGAAACCCGTGAGGTGCGCACCACGTCCGACCTCCGTCTGGTGAACATAGCCAACGACGACGACTATCTTCTGAGTGTGGTGAAAGCCCCCTACGGCGCACTCTTCTATCGTCTTGACCGCCTGTCGAATATGCCCACGCTCCCGTCTCTCACAAGTGAGGGGGAATCGCTCTGCAACATGCAGCACCGCATCCTCGCACAAGAGATTGTCACCGGCGAACGACTGGGCTTCTTTGACCTGGATGCCGTCGACAAAGAGCGCAAATTCTTCGGTGTCCCCGTCCCTGTCGGCGACGGCACCCTCTCCGAGCAGGAGCGTATCGACGCTCTCCTCAACCCTCTCCTCCCTACTGAATAAACCACGCACATCAACAAAAAGGAGGCCGGACAGAATCACCTCTGTCCGGCTTTCTTGCCATTATCCATACGTATCACCTTCTACGGGGCAGAATCATAAGTGGGAGATAAAACACCACGGCTATAAGCGAGAATAACAAGCCCCCTATTGTGCCCGCCGCCAAGGGGAACCAGAACCCCTCTTTCGAAGTGCCAACGATGAAGGGGATAAAACCCAACACAGTAGATATCACCGTCATCAGGATAGGCATTATCTTCACACCGAAAGCCTTCAGATATATTCTCAAGGGCTGTATTCCTCTTCCACCTATACACCCCCTTATTCTGTCAAACTCATAAATAAGATAAATGGCGGCGTTTACCGTTATACCGCTCAACAGGATAAACGAGGCGAAGCCACCCTGGTCAAATTTCAGGTCAAACAACCAGAAGGTAAGAAAAATACCTACATACGACATCGGTATGACCGCAATGATGGCCAACGGACGCAGCAATGAATTGAACAGAATGGCAGAGAGCAAGAAAATCACAAGCACCACAATCCCTAAAAGCAGATAGATTGAATAATCTTTTGTGTCCCATCCTCTCACCGAAAGATCCCTCTCTATACTGTATCCGGCCGGCATACTCTGTCGGAACGAGGAGATTATCTTCTCTGCGAAATTGTTACCCTGTTGCCATGACCCTACATACGCATACTGTATACACAGTCTATAGGCCTGACTCTCCTTCACAATCTCCTTTGGTGAACTCCCCTTCTCAAAAGTGGCGAGATCGGATATCCTGAAATACCTGTCGCCGATACGGATAGGCATATTCTTCAATCCCCATACATCATACTCACCTCCTTGCAGGGCCGATAGCCTAACCCCCTCATCCCCGAAATCTGAGGCCACACTGCCGCAATATATATTTCTGCCGAACACAGGTGTGATGGCATTGTAAAAATCATAAACCGATATCCCGGCTTCGGCAAGAGCCATTTTGTCAATCGTGAGCTTATACTCCGAATAGTCATCCTTCCAGAGCGAGAAATCAGATCTTATCTCCACATCATTTATCCTGCGGTGAGCCAAAAGAGAATCCCTTACCCTTTCAGCCTGCGAATAGAGTTCATCATAATTGAACCCGCGCAATATTATATGGGTGCCACCCGACTCTTCCCTCAGTTCATTGTTAAATCCCATGTCATCAACACCGCTCACACTCCAGCTTCCTCCGCCAAGCGTCAAAGCCTTTGATATCACCTCCGATTTGAGTTTATAGGGATAGCTTGTTTTCAAGGCTTTATCAGTGAATCTCACATATATGGCGCCGTTACGTCCACTGAAGACATTGGTCTGGAACTGCCTGATGCCTGATTCTCCCATAAGAAACAACTCCATCTCTTGCATCAGGGCATTCATCTGCGGAAGAGTTGATCCGTTGGGAAGCGATGCAGCAATTATCAGAGTCTTCTCCTCCTCATGACGGGTGAAATACACACCCTCACTTACTTTTGTAAAGAAAAGCCCGCCTGTCACACCAATTCCCCCTGCCATAAGAAGAAAGAAAATCCATCTGAAGCGGAGGGCAAACCCGATATAACCCCGGTAGCATTTCATCGCAATCCTCGAGGGAGCCGCCGCGAAACGGCTTCTCTTCCTTCTCCCGGCTTTAATGCCGGAATACTCGGCCAAAGCAGGCACGAGAAAGAGCGCAACCCCTAACGACACCACTAAATTCACCACCACTACCACTACAAAATCAATCAGATTCGCCTTTACCTCATCATCCAGAAAGAATATCACAGTCAATGCCCCGATAGTTGTGAGTGTGGCAGCCAAAATAGCCGGAAAAACCTTGAGGTCACGTCTCCGCATATAATGGTCGCACATCACAATAGTATTGTCGATAACCAGATTGAGGGAGATAGTGATTCCGGCAAGAGAATATAGATGAATCTCCGTGCCAGACAGCCGGTAGAAAATCACGGCTACTCCAAGATTGATAACCAGACTCACCACAATCAGCAGGGAATATCTGATATCCAGCGTAGCCACCACGATAAAAAGGAGCAATAGAAGCACAGTAAGGGATGTCCGCACCCAAATCTTATCCAGTTCCTTCGTGATATTGTCAGAAGAATCCGACACCAGATTGAACTCCATCCCCTTGGGAGCGCTCTTCTCCATATCCTTCACAGCGCGGCGCACAAGCTTTGAAAGTTCGATACGGTTGGCCTCCTCTTCGGCAGTGACATTGAGATAAATTGAATTTTTACCGTTGATACGGAAATAACCCGACGGCACGGCCTCACGGTGCGTCATCTTCACAAGGCGGTCAATCCCCACAGGAGTGCCGTCAGGCAGATTCACCGCTATATCGTGAATATTCAGCTCACCCTTCTCTCCTTCACCTGTACGCACAACACGGATACTCCCCTCGTCGGTATCTGCCAATCCAAGGAATTCAAATCCATAATGCCGGCCGATTGCCGAAGCTATATCACCCGGTGAAATTCCCAAAGAATATAGATGGTCGGCATCATACTCGAGACGATACTCCATAGGGAGCACGCCGTGGATATCAATGTTTGCTACCCCAGGCAGATCTGCCAGCGCCGTTTTCACATGCTCCTCCGCATATCGACCGATATCCCTTGAGCTCAAGGGAGCCGTAACTGTGTATGTCATGAATGGGAAAGAAGCCTCATCAGAGGCTTTCCGTGTCGATATGGAGGGGTAACTCACACCGGGAGGGAGACTGCTCCACATCTGCCTCACAAGAGTGGCAGCTTCGAGCCGCGCCACATCAATATCGGTATGCTTATCCAGACCGATGGTTACGTGCCCTGAGCCGTTTCCTGACCGGGAGTCAATCCGGGTCACCCCCTTGATACGTCCCAGCACCCCCTCAAGCTTTGACGTCACCTCCTGTTCAATCACCAGAGATGAATTATCCGGCATGGAGAAATTTACAGTGATTGATGGAAGTTCTCTTGACGGGAAGAGCTTCACTGGCAAAGAGGTAACAAGGAGGGCGCCCAATAACGTAAGGGCAACCGATATTATGATAATTGGAAATCCTGACCTCTTCATCATTTCACATGGTTCTCAATGTCAAACTTTCTCGACAAGGGTATACCTAATTCAAAATCATAGAGTGTGAGCTTGCGCAGCGTGTAATAGCTCAGCCAATAATTCTTAAGAGCCTCGATATAGTTTCGGGTAGCTTCCTGCCTGCGGGCGGAGGCGAGCGTCATGCTGCTGAGGTCACTCTTCCCTATCATAAATCTCTGGCGGGTTCTGTCATACGCCATATCGGCCAGATCCATAGCCTCCTGAGCCGACTTTATCATATCAAGACGGATATTGAAATCATCCACGGTCATGGCCACCTCCTCATTCAGCGACTCCTCATTCTGCCGGGCCGATATTCTTTTCTCATTCAGGCTGCTCACAGCCATCTTATACCGTCCTTTCCTCACTCCCCAGTCAAGCAGAGGGATGGTCAGCGACACCGACACCATATCCTGACGCATGAGATGCCTGTAGGCTGCCCCAAAATTATCACCTATCTGGTTAAAGCCCACGCTCGCGCTGAATGAGGCTGAAAACATATTCTCAACCTTTCGCCTGCTCACTTCGCTTTCAGCCTCCAGAATCCCCTGCTTGTCGGCCAGCAACGCCGCACTGTTCTCACGGGCCAGTGCCAGAGCCTCCACAACCGGAATCTCCCTGTACACGGGCAAAGAAGGGAGTTCAACCTCAAGATGCGTGTCGCGGTCCATCCCTAAGAAAGAGGCAAGGGCGGCATTGGCACGGTTGAGCGAAATCCGGGAATTCTCAACAGAATTCTTTGCGTTGACAAGATCCAGCTTAAGGGTCAGAAGTTCGGCCTGTGATATTGAGGCGATCTTGAACTTACGCTCCCCCATCGCATACAGGGTGTCGGCAGAAGCGAGATTCTCATGTGCGAGTTTATCCTCGGCCTGAGCAAGGGCGAGATTGAAAAAGAGCGACACGGCATTCTCCGAAACGCTCTCCATATTGTAAAGATACTCACGTTTCACTTTCTCATACTTCACAGGCTCAATCCTCTTCTCCCACTTGAAGCTGTTATAGCCGAGCAACTGCTGGGAATATCCTATCCTCACAGGCACACTTGAGAACTGGCTGAATTTATTGGCTCCCATATTATGGATATAGTCGATATCCGATTCCACAAAGAACGTTCCTCCCAACCAGTCGAAATTCTGGGTAAGGTTAAGTCCTAAGGAGGCGAAATACGACTGTTGGGAGCGATACACGTCGATATTGTTATCATAGTCATACCTCGATACGATATCACGGTAATAACGGGCCGGAGTCATATTGATCGACATGCTCGGCAACCGGTTCGCCTTGAACGAACGGTAAGCCCAGTAACCCGACTCATAAAGATTGCGGTAACGGAAAGCCGACAATGAACTGTCAGCCGCGAGATTAATCGTCTGTCTGAGACCGAGTCTCACAACATCCGCATTTTGAGCCGACACTCCCGACGACAGACCTGTCAATACTGCTATTCCTGATATTAAATTGCTGATGATACGTTTCATGATTTTGCCGATGTTTTATTTACGGAGTGAACCCTTGGCCACAACAAGAGAATACACCAACGGTATGATGAAAATGCTCACAAGAGTGCCTATGGCCATCGACCCTATCATGGCTATCGCAAGCGGACGCTGCAACTGGCTCCCTATATCATTGGTGAAAAGCAATGGCACCATCGCGAGCATTGTGGTGAGCGAGGTCATCACAATAGGGCGCAACCGCCTCAATCCGGCGGTATGTATGGCCTCCTGCAGCGGCATACCTTCCTTCCGTAAGGTATTGATGGCATCCAGTTTAAGGATGGAGTCATTAACAACAATGCCGCACGTCACCACTATACCGATTGCCGACATGATATTAAGGGAATTTCCTGTAAGCCACAACATGATTAGGGCGAAAGCCGTGTCAAGCGGAATCTCAAGCAATACAATGAGCGGCTGCACAAAACTCTCGAACTGCGCACACAATATAAAATACATCAATGCCACCGACACGAGCAGAATCACCACCATCTCCCCCATCATCTTTGAATTCGAGAAGAAGGCTCCCGTTAGTTCATAATCCCATGCAGGTTCCTCGCGCAATGTCTCGTCAACATGGCTTATCAGTTGCCCGGTGCCGGATGTCGAGGCATACGTCACAGGGAGATACTCACCGTTCTTTCCGGCCGTCAGTTCACTGAAATCATAAGCATTGCGCACACTCACCACCTCACGCAGCGGTATCAGTTCATTGCTGCCACGGGTACGCACCATAGTTTCCGACAGAATTGTCTCAAGATTCCTGTTCTTCCCACCGATTGTCAAAGGGAGATACTCACTGAACGAACGCAGCGTCGTGACACTCTCCTGCTTGAAAGCGTCGCGCAATGCCCCCTCCACTGTGCCACGGTCTATCTTATAAAGAGCCAGTTTACGGTTATCAATTCTTATATCCGATTGCTTCCTTATAGCCGTCACCTCATCAGGCGCTCCACATCCGGTGGCTATCTTGCTTACGATTTTAGAATAGCTCTCAGGTGTCATCTCCACATTACTCAGACCCGGGGTTAGTCTCACCATAAGTTCAGGTTCTGACGAGGTAAATATCTTCTCGAAAATATTGTCAGGTGGAGAGAATGTAATCTGGGCTGTCGGGTAATTACTACCGGTCCATTCCTTGATCCGGCGCATCACCTCGTTAAGTCTCTCCACCGATTCACATCTGATATAGACTTCGGCATCATTTGATGTGAGGTCATTCCCCGCCTCAAGCAGATAATCCTGCACACCTGCCGCAGCCGCACTCTCGGCAATCGAATTAGAGAATTCACCCAGCAATTCCCCAACTCGGCGGTCATTCTCCACCGCATTGATATTCTCATTCCATTCCACACGGGCGATAGTCTCCACATGGTCGAGCGCCGGCATTCTCTCCACGCGCAACGTACGGAACATCAGATAGCACACCGGGAAAGTCAAGGCAGTGATGAGGAGCCATATCACCTTATGGCGGAACACAGAGGCAATCCCACGGTCATAACCTCTCTCCATAACCCTCTCGATAGAACCGGCCATTCTCCATGACTTGTGAAAGTCACCTCTTTTTCTGAAAAAGAGTCTATACAGCACAGGCAAGAGCAGAATCCCGCTCAGATACGACATTGCCAGACCCACCGTTATTGAGAATGCCTGATCCGTGAAAATGGCACCCGCGATTCCACTCATGAACACCAACGGCACGAACACCGCCACAGTCGTGAGCGAAGAACTCAGCAGAGGCGTTATCATCTCAGTTGTTCCCCTGTCGCAGGCCTTGGTCAGTGAGAGCCCCCTCTGCCTCCATTGGGTAATATTTTCAGTTACGATTGTTGAATTGTCAATCATCATCCCCACAGCGAGAATCAAACCCGAAAGAGAGACCACATTCAGCGACACATGACACAGATAGAACATCAGGAAAGTAAGCACCAGCGCCACCACGATAGTGATTCCTATCACAAACGGTGAGCGCAGATCCCCCATGAATATCACAGTGATGAGAAACACAAGGAGCAAACCGAGCAGAAGATTCTGCACCAGGTTCGAGATAGTGAAATCGAGCAGGTCAGTCTGGTTGCGGCTGATAGAGAACTCAATCATGGGATACAGCTCCTCCATCTCCGAAATCACCTTTCCCAACACATCCTTCATACCATCTATCCCCTCCTCATTATTCTTGATAACAGCGAGAGTGACAGCCCGTTTGCCGTTGTAAGATGATATGCCGTCAGGTTCACGTTCTGCAGTTGTCACCGTGGCCACGTCACCGAGTCTGATCAGTTTTCCGGCATGATTTATATAGATGTCGGCCACATCCTCCGGGGTGCGGAGATTATTAGATATTCCGACATTGTATTCATAATACCCCTCCCTGACGGTCATGGCACCCGGCGAACTGTTGGCTGAGCGCAAGGCATCGGCAATCATGCCGTCAGTTATACCGGCAGCCTCGGTCATATGACGGTCAGGCTGCACGCACACCATAAGTTCCGGCACACCGGTAACGTCCACCATCGCCACCTCCGGGAGCAGTTCCAGTCGCCTTCTCACAATACTCTCGGCCACTTTACCCAAATCCCTGAATCCACGGGCATCATATACCGAATCCTTCAGAGTCATGGTGAGATACAGCACAGGTATATCTGTGGCACTCGCCTTGACCACCTTGGGGCGTTGCATATCACGCGGCAGCATATTCATAGCGGCATCAATTTTCTCATTCACCGCAATGAAAGCCAAGTCAATATCCACGCCATATTCAAATCCCATTCTGATCACGGCCGACCCGTCGCGGGTTTCACTTGAGATCTCATCCACTCCCTCCACCTGTTGCACCCAGCGTCGGATCGGACCCGTGACAGCATTCTCAAGCTGACGGGCCGACATATTATCCCCTGTAATCCTCACCGTTATTTCAGGTATGTCGATTGCGGGCAATAACGACACGGGTATAGAGAAATATGAGGCGAGTCCAACAATCACCGCCGCTAAGAAAGCCATTATGACAGCTATGGGCCGTTCCAATAGAAATTTCACCATATCAGCTCACACTCTGCAATTACATTACGACATCCTCAATCACAGTCACAGGGGCCTCATGGGCAAGGTTCACATTCCCGCTCACAATAACATCCATCCCCGGCTCAAGGCCTTCGGTAATTGTATATTGGGTCATGTTCTCCAATCCGGTTGCCACATAATTCCACATGGCTCTCCCCTTATCGTCAGAGAGGGTGAACACCACCTCACGGCCATTGCGTATTACCACCGCGCTCTTCGGCACCACCATCTGTTTGCCGAGCGATTTATACAGACTCACCTTGACATTCATTCCGTCATACAGCCCCTTGGAGCCGTCAACCGTAGCCACAACCGACACAAGTCCGTTCCCATCCACCACCGGGTTAATCTCGGTCACACGACCCGGATACTGCTCTGACGAGGAGAATGGCACCACCTTCACCTTGTCATTGATGTCGAGAAGAGCCAGTTCACCCTCCATTATTTTAAATTCCACATCCATACCCTGTGCAATAATCGAACAGAATGGTTTGGAAGCGTCAGGACGATTGAAGATTTTCCCCGAGAGGTTAGCCACAGTTCCATCCACAGGAGCTGTGACCGTAGACTCCGAAATATGAAACTTAATCTTGGCCACATTCGCCTCAGCATCGGTATAACCGCTTCTGAGTTTAGCCAATTTCCTCACATCCTCCGGAATTGTCTCCTGATGATCCGGGTCAAATCCCTGGCCGATCAGCGCATCCTTGTAATCCAGTTCCGATTTCTGGAGTGCCGTCATAGCCTGTTCAAGTTCAAATTCGAGCGTATACGTGTCAAGTGAGGCGAGTTTATCCCCCCTCCTTACCCTGCTGCCGTTCTTCACATTCACCTGTGTAATGACTCTGTCGGAAGCCGGAAAATAAAGCTGCGCCACCGTATGTCCCGTCACACGGCCGTTGCTCACAATCTCATGATTGAAGTCAACCACCTGCAACTTCTCAACGTTCACCTCCGTAATCTTGCGTGCCTCGGCAATTGAATCCCTCTTCTGGTTATCATCAGAATCATTATTCCCATTCATGGAGACGTTTCCTCCACATCCTGCCAAAAGAGCCGACGCTAAAAATAAAACTGAATATCTCATGCTCTGTTAATTGTTGTTATCTGAATATGCCTTTAGAATCGGCTTACCGTCAAATACCTTATGTCGTCGAGTTTACTACCTACACATATCACCATCACTTCATCTCATACATGAGAAGACACATACCTCCCTGTGCGAGCAGAGCTTCGGTCTCCTTGTCAGCTTTCGGGAAGCCATATTCCACTAACTCCAGATAGTTGTCGTAGTTATCGTTTATGACTCCAATAAATGTATTATCCTTTACCCCTTTGATTTTATACATGAAACACTTTGCAGAAGTCCGTGAGTTACAAAAAATATTATCATTCCTTCTATCAATTATATATGTATAATCATATAATCCCATCGTTATTTCCAACAATCCCCATCTCGTACTAACAAAGGGCGTTTCTGAAAGATATTCTACATTCTCGTCATCCGGATCTTCTGTTACCACGCCATTCTTTCTTGGCCAAGTATGTGAAAACAACAACGGAGTAAAATTCACATCGCCGGATTTTGTAAAAGTGAAGAAACCGTCATAATTTAAGAATGCAATCTGTATCTCATCCATATTTCTGGTAAACCATCTCCGTTTGCCAAATGGCTCACAATATTCTGGCTTAAACGGGATATAGAAATCTTCAATCTCCCATTTACCATTTGTTCTCCATACAGCATAATCACCGGCTTTCATATTCACCTCACCACCCGGACTAACAGGCATACAAGTAAATAGGAAAGCATCATCATCAAATGCCTCAAAATCCCAGGCAACAAATTTAATATCACTCTTGGAGATAAATTTGCCATCCCTCAAGGAGTACTTTATCATTTTATGGGCATGGTTATCCATTATATAGATTGCTGATTTTGTTGTGGTGAATGACGCAATCTCAATATACTCCTCAGGGCCCTCACCTTGTGAAGCAATCTCATATAGGAACTCCCCCTTATCACTAAAGCATATCAACTTATCATCATAACGGTTACCCATAACATATATGCTGTCTTGAACACATAATTTGGTGATATCACTCAGATTATGATCTTCACTACCTCTCAAAGGCAGATAACGTATCTGATTAATTTCAGAACTTGAAATTGTATCTATTGGTTGTGAAAAATCATATGATTTCTCAACATGAACGCCATCTATATCAATATCCCGCCTACCATTCTCACAGGAAGCCAGTAAGCTCCCTATCATGGTTAGAATTATTAATTTTCCTCTCTTCATAAGTAATTTCAAGTAATCTCCCGAATATCTCTATTCCGGGAGATTACTTTTTACAGTGTTCGACATTTTACTTCATCTCATACATGAGAAGACACATACCTCCCTCTTTCAGGAGCTCTTCAGATTCCTTGTCGGCTTTTGGGAAACCATAATCAACGAACATCTGATACAAATCGAAGTTGTCATTCATAACACCTATAAAGGTATTATCCTTTACACCCTGAATATCAAAGAAGGTATATTTTGCGGTCGACATTGGAGTTTGATAGAATTGAGATTTCTCAAACTCGTAAAGATATGGGAGGAGCTTATTATCCGATTTTATTTCGAACAATCCACATGTTTTCGCAATATAGGGTGTCTTTGTCAAATAATCCGCACCCTCCGCTTCCTGCCAATCGCCTACAGCTTTCTCCTCCACTCTTGGCCAAGGATTTTTGAAGATGACAGGAGAATATTGCACACCGCCCTCCTTATCAAATGTGAAGTATCCATCATAATTGATGAAATGGAAGTAGATTTTGTCACCATTCTTTGTAAACCATCTGCGTTTACCGAAAGGCTCCATGTAATCATCTGGAAGAGGAATGTAATCACCAGTTCTGTTCCATTCCCCGTCAGTACGCCATACGGCGTAATTGCCGTTATCCATACTCGGTCTGCTATTCGGATACATCGCCAAGCCTGTAAACAGGAAATTATCATCATCGAAAGCCTCAATATCCAATGCTACGAAATTTATATCTTTTTTAGACATAAACTTACCGTCTGCAATAGAATATTGGCTTATTTTATGAGAAAAATTGTCAATCGCATATATCGATGTTGGAGTGGTTGCAAAGTTGGCAATCTCAAGATATTCTTCCGGCCCCGCTCCTTTTGCGTCAATTTCATACAAGAATTCACCCTTGTTGTTGTAGCATACAATCTTATCCTGTCCCTTGTTGCCTAAGACATATAAGTTATCCTGCACACATAGTTTTGTTACACTTCCGAGGAAATGCTCCTCACTCCCTTTCAAAGGGAAGTAATGGATACTATTCAACTCGGCACTTGTTACTGTGTCAACCGGAGTTGTGAAATCCAACGAATCCGTTGTTTCCACACCCTCCACAATCACTGCCACTCTTTGATTAGAGCAGGCGAGGAAAAATCCTGAAAAGATTATTCCTGTCATAAAAATTGTGTTTATTCTTTTCATGTTGTCATTCCGTTTTCCTATGACAATGCCATAGGATAATACTCCTATTTTAGATTAGTATCATGGGTCAGTTTACTTCATATCATACATTATAAGGCACATCCCTCCCTGTCCGAGCAGAGCTTCGGTCTCCTTATCAGCTTTCGGGAAGCCATATTCAACCATTGAGAGATACATTTCATAGTTATCATTTAATATTCCTATAAATGTATTACCTTTCACTCCTTGAATATTATATAGAAAGTACTCTGTGCTTGTGTTGGAATTCCGGAAGAATTTCCCATTCTCTCTTTCAAAGAAATAAAGATTTCCCCCAACGCGCTCAGTTATTTCCACTACTCCATACTTTGACGTGATCAAAGGTGTCTCTGAAATAAATTCGGTTTTCTCGACATTCCTCTCAATAGTTACCATGTCATTCTCTCTTGGCCAGGGATGCGAAAAGAGAACTGGCGTATAGCACACATTTCCGGATTTTGAAATTGAGTAGAAGCCATCATTATTGATGAAATCAAACTGTATTTCATCACCATTCCTTGTAAACCATCTTCTCTTTCCCAAAGGCTCAATATAGTCTTTGGAATAAGGAATATAAGAATCTTGAGTCTCCCATTTCCCATTAGTTTTCCACACGGCATACCCCTCTCCTTCCTTCTCATATATGTCTCTACCGGGAGCAATCGGCAAACATGTGAATAAGAAGTTATCGTCATCAAAAGCTTCAATATCCCATGCGATAAAATCAACATCATACTTCGTGATGAATTTCCCATCTGCAATGGAATATTTACAAATTTTATGTAGACAATTATCTATTGTATATATGGCAGTGGAGGTTACTGTAAAAGAGGCCATATCAAGATATTCTTCCGGGCCTCCACCCTTAGAATCTATCTCATATAGGAATTCACCCTTATCATTATAGCAAACAATCTTATCCTGGTCCTTATTTGCTATTACAAAGAGGCTATCCTGCACACATAGTTTTGTCACATCTCCCAAGCAATGCTCCTCACTACCTTTTAAAGGCAGATAATGAATGTCTGCAATCTGTTCTCCTGACATTGTATCAATCTCCTCAGTGAAATCTAATGATTTCAAAATCTCGGCATCCTTTACTTCGACAATAGTCCTTTTATGTGAACAAGAACTAATTATTACGACAAAGAATATTCCAATTATCAAATTATACGTTTTCATGATTTATTGTTTGAGTATTACATGTAGTACTGACTGTTCTACCATTTGGAAATTCATATGGAGAACTTGACCCGATATTGGAACCTGATTCTGAACCTGTACCGGTTTCTGAACCGGATGTTTCTGAATTCTCCGGATTACTCAAGGCATCCAGATTTGAGAGGGTCAAGGTTGATGACACTTCGGCATTCGGGCCGCTGTAGCCAACAACCATATAACCCACCGCTGCGAGGACTGCAATTGACAGTACGTAGAAGAACTTCTTTTTCCTCATAGTTTGTGTTAATATTATGTGTTAATATTATGGTTGTATAATCTCACCTGAAATCTCAATATAGAACTCAGGTCTTTCAACATGCTGACGCAAAATTAGTAGGTGATCCTAATATAAATATCCTCATGGTTGCCAAATATGTCTACATCATTATTTTTTGCATATTTGCATTTGCAATTACATACATTTCTTATTGTATATCTTCATTTTAACACAAATCAATGCAAACACAAATCCCAATATTTAATCAACGTGACATATTCAAAATCCCATACCTTATAGACTATTACATCTCTTATAACTTAAGACATATCCCTCCCTCTTCAAGATGAACCTCTTTCTCCTTATCCGCTTTTGGGACTCTCTCTTCATCTGATTCTAATAACAACTTCATTATGTCTAATCCATTTCTTATGCTTAGAGATTCATGATGTCATTACATTAATAAACCGAAGTCCTTATAATACCCTTTTCCTCAAAAAATAATAGCGAATTATTTGAAGTATGCTTTTATTTTATTAATTTTGCACTACATCATTAAGTAACGATTAACGACTGGTATTTTCAACACTATAAAACATTAACCACTCGCAACATCATGAAGAGATTTAGAGCTATAAATAGCTTATTCCTGATGGCTTCATGCCTGATAGCAGTCGCATCATTTATTTGCTGTGGCAAATCACAGGAGTACCATTATGTGGATATTTCACTTAGTGATGTCGAAATGCTCATATCTTTTGATCTTGATTCCGCTTTCTCATTGCTTGATAATTCCGACCTCAAATATATGCGTAATCAGGAGGCTAAAGCCCGATATTCCCTCTATATTAGTCTTGCTAAATTCAGAAAAGATGGAGTCATAACTTCTGACAGTATAATAAGACCAGCTGTCGAATTTTTCTTGACTCCTTCTGACGAAACTGCCTGTCTGAGGGAAAGAATGCTTACATATTTCCTTTACGGTAATTATTACCTCCATACGCATGCTGACTCTGTTGCTTTTAGTATGTTCGACCAAGTGATTGATTTAGGCATCCAATTACATGATCCCGACTACCCGGCCTTAGCCATGCGTGCGGAGGGTATTGCCCTTTGTAGAGAAAAACACTATCAGCAAGGTGAAGAGAAATTTTTTGAAGCTATAAGTTACCTTGACCAAAATAATGGCAAGGACGAGATTAGAGCGGGTATACTTCTTGAGTTAGCAAAATCGTTCAATTCTATTGACTCTTTTGAGAAATCTCAGAAGTATATCAATGAAGCACTCCAGATTTTAGAGGTTAATAGACTGACCATATATTTGCCGGAGCTATCTGAAGAAATGGCCGCTACATATTTTTATGCAAATAATTTTGCAAAGGCCAATGAATGGTACGAAAAATCTAACTCATATAACCATCCTTTGAGTTACATGTCTTATACATACTGGGCTATATCCGCTCTCCTATCTGACAACCCAAAAGGCATACAATTACGTGACAGCATCAGAACTCTAAGTACTAATTCAACTGAAGAGAAATTATTGAAGCTTTCAATGGAGAAAACATTCGCACACCATGAAAACAATTTTGAAAAATATATCCAGTATACCGATTCAATAATCCGTATTCAGGACCAGGAATTATTGTCACGTATCTATAGCACCCCCTCTATAGATTATAACTCGACAAAGCCCAACCAATATAACCAAAATCCAACCACTGAAAGTAACCGATCAAAAATATTAATTGCCGTTATTGCAATTTGTGTTTTTATAGCAAGTATTGTGTTGGTAGTTCTGCGGTTTAAGAGGAAACATCCATATATTGAACATTCACATCATTCTTTGAATGTAGATAATCAAAAATCAACTGAGTTGTCCGTTGTTGAAGCAGCTGAAATCAATAGTCACATAGAGACAGATAGTGACAAATCATCTGAACCTGCCGATCTGGTTTCTTCAATCAACAATCTACATGAGAAGTATCAGGAACTTAACAGACTATTCAGTACTGGCTCGGAATGGAAAACCAATCTTTCTCCGGAGGATATAAAAAAGGGTACTAAATTAATCAATTCATACATGAACCCGAAATCTCTGAATACATTAATTTCAGATATTGATGAAGCAAAAGAAAATATCGCATCTTATATAATTGAGGAGTTTAACCCGGATTTCAAGAACAAGAAGGTAATCCTGCTAAGCTTATGCGGTGTAAACTACAAAGCAATCGCTGTGCTGTCAAATGATTCACCATCAGCCGTTGCGTCGCGTATCTCACGTCAGAAGAAATTGATCTATGATTCGGAAAGTGAGCATCGCGACCTCTATCGCAAATACATTTATTAATCTTATCTCCAAATCATTTCATTTCATATATGAGTAGAGCCATTCCGTCATTAGCAAGCAGCCTTTCTGTCTCTTCATCCGCTCTTGGAAAACCGCAATGTTGAATTATATCATATAATTCATATTTATTATGGAAAGCTGTAATGAAATTATTGCCGTCTGTGCCGCTTATTTGAAAGAATCTTTTTGATGTTCTTGAGTTATCTAAAAATCTTTTAGTATCAAAATCGTAAAGATAATAACCGCTTTCTCCATCTTTTTTGTCAATATCCATCAGGGCATACTTATCTGTTATGAACGGTATGGCCGTCATCCTGTCAAATCCATCTATTTCAAATAGTGTTTTCGGATTGTTATAATCACGTATTACAGGATTTCCGAACTTAATCTCTGTAAATGTGGGTTCCCCGTCCGGTTTAAAAGTGAAGTAACCGTCATGTTTTAGATAACTGAAGTATATTGAATCGCCATGTTTGGTAAACCATCTCCACTTACCCAACTGACAGTAGTTCTCAGGCAAGGGCAGATAATATTCCTGTGCAATCATTTTGCTGTCTGTTCTCCATACAGCAAAATCCTTTGCCGGTATATTCGGTCCTCCATTCGGATCATCATTGCATTTTATAAATGAGAAAAGGAAGTTGTTATCATCAAAAGCCTCAATCGCATTAGCGACGAAATTAATATCTGTTTTGGAAATAAACTTTCCGTCCTTTATAGAGTATCGGTTCACCTTGTGGTTATAGTTGTCAAGAACGTAGATTGACGTTGAGGTAACAGTATATGAAACTGCTTCCCTCAATGCCTCGGAATCTTCGCTCATATCCTTCGGTTCTCCACCCGACGCCTCAATAGCATACTCAAATTCCCCCTTTTCATTGTAACAAACCACCTTATTGTCAAATCTGCCTCCGATGAAATACTTCCCATCCTTGACATCAAGTTTGGTAGGTCGATATAATAAATATTTCTCGCTACCTTTCAAAGGAAGATACCTGACATTCTTTATCTGGGCATCTGAAACAGTATCCATCGGCAACGTAAAATCAAGCGTCTCTGTCATCAATGCACCATCAACTCTAACCTCTTCACGTTTTTCGGCACAAGAGGCTAACATCAACTCTGCAAACATAAAAATTGCCGCATTCAAATACAAATTTCGTCCCATATAAAGATTGTTAGTTTATGAAAATTATATGTTCACCGCAAAATTACAATTTTTTCATGATTATATCTCATTTTTTCTCATAAAAAAGGTAGGTAAATCGGCAACTATTCCGATTTACCCCGAGACATTCTCATCACGAACCGATTGTCCACTCCATGAGCAACATGTTGCTCTCATCTGTCATTTTTGGCATACCACACTCTTTATAGTTTTCCGAAGTTGACCAGAAGCCGAAGTATTCATCCAATGTCACTGTCGATACAATTGTATCTGTCGATGTAGGGAATGACCTCGGAAACAGTCCGAGAAAGTTCCCATTCTTGACAACCTTCATATCGTGGTTGAAGATTGCTATCTTCATCTCCCCTCCCTTTATATAGTTCAGGATATAATTGGTGGCGGTAGGAACAAAACCCATTATCCAGTCATAGTTGATCTGGTTCTCAAAAAATGTCATGCCTCCGGCATATATCTCCGTCGGCATGGGATTTGGTAAACTGATGTTACAGATTGTGTCTGCCCCAAACGTCGGCGCTCCTATCCCGTATAGTGTATTTGTGAATACATCCATGTAATAGCCCTCCTTACCTGTCGACACCAACTGTCCATTGAAAATATCAAGTTGTGGCATCTGCACCGGCAACACGCTTACATATCTCCCGACCTCCTGCAAGGAGCCATCATACACATAGATGAGCTTGGCATTCTCCCCCTCTGTAAAGGTGGAATGATCGGTAGTGAACACATAATGATTCCCTACACATGCACATTCCCAAAGAAGCGACTCTGTCATTTTACGGCTCTCTATGAAGGCCCCTTCTCTGTTATAAAGATAGAACTCGGATGCCGTTGAGAGTATGCCTATATTTCCGTTCTCCTCATTTACACAGAAGTCTACTATATCCGGATATTCACCGGGTCCCCCTCCTGTATTACCTATGCTACGTGAATACTTTCCGTCCTTGCCAAAAACAATGACCCTCTTTTTCCCGATGTTGTCAAGTATATAGTATTCACCGCCTGATTTGACTACTTTCTTCGCCTTGGTTATCATGGCTGGTTCGGCTTTATCAAGTTCCACCCATCGGGCTACATGCACAAGATCTTTCTCATACACATCTCCAGTCTCTACCGATAAATCAAGATTCACACTCTTCTCCGCAACCCCTCCACAGGATTGCATCAACATTGCCACTGCCAGGAGCGCTACAAGCCATCTCGCGCCGCAATTTCGTCTACCGGTTACCGGTTGTTCATTCAAAAAGGATTTACACTGTTTCATATGTTGTAAGTTCGGGTTATGACGGCAAATTTACAAAAAAATATCGCCCTCGCAAAATGTGTGGTCAAAAACACATCGCGAGGGCGATATTTTTTATTCTACTCTCTCCCGTCACTTGAACGTGTCGGGAAGGTCATTCTCGTAGAGCACGGTGTCACCGCTCCTCAACTGAGGGGTAAGGAGCGCCTGTGCCTCCTTGAAACTGTCAACTGTGTGGAGATTTTTCTCGTCGAATTTACCCTTGCGGATTCCGGCCACAAGTGCCTCGCGATTGTACTCGCCAACTATGATTGCCATGTCAACCGACTTTGCTATCTCCTCCCCCAAAGCCTCGTTGAGTTCATATTGCTTCTCGCCAAGTTCTATCATGCCGGGTGTCACTACTATCCTCTTGCCATCCTTGAAATCTGAGAGCACCTCAAGAGCCATCTTCGAACCTGCAGGATTGGAGTTGAAGGCATCGTCGATTATCGTCACCCCTCCGGGTGTCTGCTTTATGCTGAGACGATGCTCCACCTGTTCTATCTGGGCGACGGCGTTCTTGATCTTGGCGGGTTTCATACCCAGTTTCAACGCCACAATCACTGCACCCAACAGATTGGAGATATTGCAGGCCCCAACCAGACGGGTGAATAACTCAAGCTCGAATCCCTCCGGACCTCTCACTGTGAAGTTGGTGCCGAAGGGGGTGTATCTTATGTTCTCGGCTATGTAGTCGCTCCCCTTCTCATTGCCACCGGAGAGGGCGTAACGGCGATGCTCCACATTGCTCACTATCCTGTTGGCGCAGTATTCAAAGTCATTGTTGATTACGGCGAAGCCGTCGGCCGGAAGTGCGTCCACAAGTTCGAATTTGGTGGCCTGCACATTCTCTATGGTCTTGAACGATTCCAGATGCATCGGCCCCACGGCGGTGATTATACCTATCTGCGGATGCACAAGGTCGCATATCTCCTTGATGTCGCCAACCTGCTTGGCGCCCATCTCGCAGATGAAGATGGTGTCGTAAGGTTTCATCATCTCGCGCACGGTGCGTATCACTCCCATCGGGGTGTTATACGACCCCGGGGTCATCAACACCTCAAACTCCTCCGAGAGGATACGGTGAAGGTAATGCTTGGTACTTGTCTTGCCATACGATCCCGTTATACCGATTACTGTCAAGTCGGGCATCGACCGCAGTATCGAGGCTGCCTCGTTCCAATATTTACGGTTGATGGCACTCTCCACTGGCTTCAATATCACCACAGCCAACATCACCACAGCCCATGAGAAGATGGTGATAAGGAGCAACGTACCCACCGACACTGCCGCCGGACTATAGAGACCACACACATCCGGCATACGCCATGTGGAGAGAATCACCGCAAGATAGCCCCCGGCCGCGAGAGCCGCCGTGACACCATATATGCGCCACACCCTGCGTGTGAATACAAGCGGCTTCTTGAACTTCATGCGGATAAGAAGCCAGATCTTGGTCAAGGCCACCACTGCTATGATGAAGAGCGACATCCGCACATCAAGCAATGTCGAGAAGAGAAGGAAAAGAAGGGCCACATCCGTGAGACGCCAGGCACTTCCCATGTCGTTTTTAAGATACCTCCAGTAACGGTCGAGCCGGTAACTGTTCTGCTGCAACATGTGGATGTCATGCTTGAAATTATAAAGCATGTAGACACCGCATATCACATACACTACTATTAAATACAGCATCATCTATTTTTATTGATTTGTTTTTGATTTCATCTCGTTCTTGAGGAATTCCCTCAGCACTGCCCTGAACCCGCCGGGATTGTCGAGGAAACTGTAATGCCCGCACCCCGCGAAACTCACAAGCCCGGCATCGGGTATGAGTCTCTCCATGGTCTTGGCATCGGCAAGCGGAGTGGCCGTGTCATCCTCCCCCCATATCAGGAGGGTCGAAGCCTTTATCCGCGGCATGACATGGCAAAGGTCTTCGTTGACGCATTTGCTCATTACGGCGCGCATCACGGGCGAGGAGTTGCGATAGTCGGCCGAGCCTTTCCTGCCACGCCATGCCTCGACCTTCAGTTTACCCTTCTCCTTGCCGTAGATGAGCATTATCAGATTCTTGATAAGCTTGAAGGTGTAAACCTTGCGGTAATAGGTGAAGCCGCGCTTAGGCTTTACGCCGGCTGAATCCACAAGCACAACTTTGGGTATGTCGTTGCGCGAGGATAGGAGTATCGAGATACGTCCGCCGAATGAATGCCCCACCAATACGGGCTGCACTATCCCCAGGGTGGAGATGAATTTCTCGACCAGACGGGTGAAGTCCTCTATACCCCAGACACCGTCAGGCTCATCGCTCCGGCCGTGGCCGGGGAGGTCGATACTGTAGACGTGCATCCCTTGCTCGAGTGTGGCAGCGATGCTGCGCACCGTGGTGTGGTCGCATCCCCAGCCGTGCATGAGCACCACCGCCGGAGCCCCCTCCGGGCCTGTCTCGTCGTAACGGATTTTCAATCCGTCGATAACTATATCTTTTTCCATTATTTATACTTGATTTAATATGGCGGAGCCCCTCTGTGCCGAATGGAGGCCCCCTCTTATTTCAACTGCAAAATTACTTAAAAAGGTTTAATTATATCTCTCTATCGCGGTTATATTTGCAGACTCCGCATTTATTTTGTATATTTGCACTCACAACTCACATCCTCGTGGCGACGCCCAAAGCGTTAACCTTAGATTAAAACAACGCCCCTTGCTCCCCCCTTCAACCGGAGGAGTCAGACCATAAGATTAGATAGTCAGAGATGATAACTAAATGGAATTACCAACCCCTCACGCTTCAGCAGAAAGCTCTCGCTGATCAACTTCTCCCTCATTGCGGGGGGGCCTCGCCCATATCCGAACTCCTCATCCGCAGAGGTGTCTCCTCCCCGAAGGAGGCGCAGGCTTTCTTCTCTCCGGCAATCGCCGACCTGCATGACCCTTTCCTCCTTCCGGGTATGGATAAGGCTGTGAACCGCCTGAACAAGGCCATGGGAGCCAAGGAGAGAATCATGATTTACGGCGACTATGATGTTGACGGCACCACCGCGGTGGCGCTCGTCTACAAGTATCTCCAGAATTATTACAGCAACATCGAGTATTATATCCCCACCCGATATGAGGAGGGTTATGGCATTTCGCTCAAAAGCATAGAGTATGCCGCCGAAAATGATATCAAACTCGTTATCGTGCTCGACTGCGGCATCAAGGCTATCGATGAAATCGCCTACGCCAAGGAGAAAGGGATCGATTTCATTATCTGCGACCATCACGTGCCCGACCCTGTGCTACCCCCGGCTGTGGCTATCCTCAACCCGAAGATGCCGGGCTCACCATATCCCTGCAATCATCTCTCGGGGTGCGGCGTGGGGTTCAAGTTCATGCAAGCGTTTGCCCTGAGCAACGGTCTCTCTAACCATAATGAACTGGATTCTCTGCTCGACCTCGTGGCTGTGAGCATCGCCGCCGATATCGTGCCTATCACCGGCGAGAACCGTGTGATGGCCTATCATGGCCTTCGCCGTCTCAATTCCAACCCGAATCTCGGCCTCAGAAGCATAATCCGCCTCTGCAAGCTTACCAACAAGGATATCACCATCAGTGACGTCATCTTCAAGATTGGCCCGCGCATAAATGCCTCGGGACGTATGCAGAGCGGAATCGAGGCCGTCGACCTCCTTGTATGCCGCGATCTCCATGACGCTTACGAGAAGGGTAAGGATATCGACCAGTATAACAAAGACCGCAAGGAACTCGACAAGAAGATTACCGAGGAGGCCAATACTCTCATCGAGAATAACGTCAATATCATCCACGGCAAACGTAGCATCGTGGTGTATAACAAGAACTGGCATAAGGGTATAATCGGAATTGTGGCATCACGCCTCACCGAGCTCTATTACAAGCCTTCGGTTGTGCTCACCTATTCAAACGGCATGGCCACTGGTTCGTCGCGCTCAGTCCAGGGATTCGACATCTATTCGGCCGTGGATTCAACCCGCGACCTGCTCGAGAATTTCGGCGGCCACACCTATGCCGTGGGTCTCTCGCTGAAGGAGGAGAACATCAAGGAGTTCTCACGACGTTTCGAGGAGTATGTGGCAGCTAATATCCAGCCCAACCAGCTCACCCCCATGATTGATATCGACGCGGTAATCGAATTTGCCGATATCACCCCGGAGTTGGTGGCCTATCTCAAGAAGTTCAATCCCTTCGGACCCGGCAACCAGAACCCGGTGTTCTGCACTCGCAATGTCTTCGACTTCGGCACCAGCAAGCTCGTCGGTAAGAATCTCGAGCATATAAAGCTTGAACTTGAGGATAACAGCACAAGCCGTGTCATCAATGCCATCGCTTTCAATATGTCGAGATATTTCGAGCATATTCATGCCCATAAGCCTATCGACATCTGTTACACCATCGAGCAGACAAAGCATTCCAACAATCTTGACTCGGTTCAGCTGATGATCCGCGACATCCGCCCCTCCGAGGGTAACAGCTGATTAATATCAACTTTTCATGACCATACAGCAGATTCTTAAAAAATTCTGGGGCTACGACAGTTTCCGCTCTTTGCAGGAGGATATCATACAGTCGGTGCTCGACGGTCATGACACTCTCGGACTTATGCCCACAGGTGGCGGAAAGTCTATCACTTTCCAGGTGCCGGGCATGTTTTACGAATCGGGGGTTACCGTGGTGGTCACCCCGCTGATCTCGCTGATGAAGGACCAGGTGGACAATCTTGCGGCAAGGAATATCCGCGCCGTCTGTTTCCATTCCGGCATGTCGCAGCGGGAGACCCGTGCCAACTGGGAGAAACTCGTGAACGGCCGTGCCCGTTTCCTATATATCGCCCCGGAACGTCTGGGGAACGAACGTTTCATGCTTGAACTGCGCAATCTCGAGGTGCGCCTTATCGTAGTGGATGAGGCGCATTGCATTTCGCAGTGGGGCTACGATTTCCGCCCATCATATCTCAATATCAATGCCCTGCGCCGCGTCAAACCTGACGCTCCGGTCCTGGCCCTCACGGCCACGGCCACACCGCAGGTGGCTGAGGATATAAAGCGCCAGTTGGGATTTCGCGACGGCCGGACTTTCCGTAAAAGTTTCGTGCGCGATAATATCAGTTATATCGTACGCCCGGCCGACACCAAGATTGCCGAGACTCTCCATATTCTCGACTCTACCTCCGGCTCGTCGATCGTGTATGTCAGAAGCCGTAAACGATGCCGCGAGATTTCCGATTATCTCAACTCGGCGGGTATCCCCTCGACCTTCTATCATGCCGGACTCGACTATAGCGTCAAGGAGGAACGTCAGAACATCTGGCAACGCAGCGAAGTGCGCGTGATGGTGGCCACGAACGCTTTCGGAATGGGTATCGACAAACCGGATGTGAGGCTCGTGATCCATTTCGATATGCCCCCGTCGCTCGAGGAGTATTACCAGGAGGCGGGACGTGCCGGAAGAGATGGCCTGGAGTCGTTTGCCGTGCTGCTTACAACCCGCTCTGATGTGGCCACGATGCGCAGGAGGGTGACGGAGGCTTTCCCCGACCGCAAGATTATCCGCAAGACGTATGAGCGTGTGTGCAATTTCCTGCACGTAAGCATCGGTGAGGGGTATGACTCTGTGAGGCAATTCGACATAATCAAATTCTGCCGCACGTTCGATATCCAGGAACGCCAGTGCCGGTATTCCCTCAAACTCCTCTCACAGGCCAATTATCTCCACTTTCTGGAGAATCCTGACAGCCGTTCCAGGGTAAGGATGGAGTGTACGCGTGAGGAACTCTATTACCTTCACGACATTTCGGAGAATGCCGAGAAGGTGCTCAACAAGATGCTCCGGCTTTACACCGGACTTTTCATGGATTACGTCTATATCCGCGAAGTGGAGATTGCCACTTCCATCAAGGAGTCGGAACATACTGTCTATGACGCTCTGCTTGAACTCTCACGCCGGAAAATCATAAGCTATATACCCTTCTCCGACCTCCCGATGATATATTTCCCCACAGCCCGCGAGGAGACTGATTGCATTTTGATCGGGAAGACTATCTATGAGGAGCGTCGCCAGACACTCTCCGAGCGTACGGAGGCCATGATTGAGTATGCCTTTACCAACGGAAGCTGCGGGGTGAGACGAATGCTCGCCTATTTCGGAGAGACGGAATCAGCCGACTGCCGTAAATGCGATATCTGCCGCGCTCGCAGATCGGCAGCCGGGCGAACCGGGAATGAGAGCCCCGAGAAACGGATGTCGCTCGTGCTCGATTATCTCAAGGCCACCCCCTCCGGCGCCACGCTCAGAATGATTGAGCATCATTGCGGGGAGTCGAGGATCACGGCTGAGGTGCTTACTTTCCTTTGCAATGAAGGATACCTCTCTTTTGAGAACGAGCTCTATCAGATTGCCCGGTGATTAACCGAGGCATCAACCTGAATTCACTTAAATAACCCAAATCAATCAGTATCCCCATGTATATGCTCCCAAGATTGAAATCACGGATGTTTCTCCTTATTATCCCGATAGCCGCCGCTTGCGGTCACACCGGGAAATCGACGGCCGACTCCTCGGAGGTGGCTCAGCAACCCGCGGCTCCTGACACGCTGTATGCGGCCACCCTGTATGGCCCTACGAGTTATTTCATCTATCGAGGCCAGGAGATGGGATTCGATTATGAAAACCTCCGCCAGTTTGCCGAAGATGAGGGTATGGTGCTGAAACTCTCGGTGGCCCCATCGCTTCCGGCTCTTGTCAAGATGGTCAATTCGGGCGAGGTGCAGCTGGCCGCTTATCCTGTGCCTAAGATTGAGGAATACAGCAAACTCGTGAAACATGCCGGACATAAGGAGGTGACATGGCAGGTACTCGTGCAACCTCAGGGTAAGGAGAGGGTCTCCGATGTGACTGAGCTGGTGGGTAAGACTGTCTATGTGGAGAAGGATTCAAAATATGAATACCGTCTGCGCAACCTCGATAATGAACTCGGCGGGGGTATAGAGATTGTGCCGATAAGCCGCGACACCCTTGTGGCCGAAGACCTCATTGAGATGGTCGACCGCAAGGAGATTCCCATGACTGTCGTGGATTCCGACATTGCCGAGTTGAACAAGTCTTATTTCCCGAATCTCGACATCAGCATGAAGGTGAGCCTCGACCAGTATTCATCCTGGGCTGTCGGCAACGGCATGGACAGTCTGGCGGCTAAACTCGACCGCTGGGAGAAGCGCCGCGAGACGACCGACATGGTGAGAAGCATCTACAAGAAATATTTCGAAATCAGCAAGGGGGGTTCGCATGAGGGGGATCACGCCCAGTTGCAGGAATTGCGCAAGCGTCATGACGGGCGTATCTCCCCTTATGACGCTTCATTCAGGAAATACAGTTCAATACCGGGCTATGACTGGGAGTTTCTCGCAGCCATCGGTTTCAATGAGTCGCGTTTCGACCATGATGTGGTGTCATGGGCCGGTGCCCGCGGTCTGATGCAGATCATGCCGGCCACTGCCAAGGCAATGGGAGTTGATGGTGTCGACACCCCGGACGGCAACATACACGCGGCAGCCAAACTGCTGCGTAAGCTCGACAAGGCCCTTGAGGAGAAAGTGCCCGACAAGGAGGAACGTCTGCGGTTTGTGGCAGCCGCCTACAATTGCGGCCTGGGTCACGTATATGATGCAATTGCCCTGGCCGCGAAGAATGGCCTGAATCCGCAGGTATGGCTCGGCAACGTCAGCGAGGCAGCCCTTCTCAAGACCAAGCCCCAGTATTATAACGACCCCGTGGTGAAGAACGGTTATTTCCGTGGCCGAGAGACAGTTGAGTTTGTCGACCGTGTGATGAACGTCTATGCCTATTTCAAGAAGCTGAACCATCGCAACTGAAAAATATTTAACTTTAATTAAACATTTGGCGCATCTTTGCGTTCTTATGTATAGACTATAAACTGATACTTAACTTTCCATATTATTATGAAAAAGAATTCCATCCTGGTGGCCTCAGTCATCGCATTAGCGGGAATGCTTCCGCTCCAATCTTGCATCGGCAGCTTCGCCCTTACCAACAAAGTGCTGAGCTGGAACAATCAGGTAGGTTCTAAGTTTGTCAACGAACTCGTATTCTTCGCGTTCTGGGTGCTTCCGGTTTATGAGGTGACCTCTGTGGCCGACCTGTTAGTGCTCAATTCAATCGAGTTCTGGAGCGGCAACAATCCCGTCGAGGCGTCTGTAAAGACTGTCGACACCGACCAGGGCCGATATTTCATAGCCTCCGACCAGAGTGGCTACACCATCACAACCCCCACCGGTGAGGAGGTGCGCCTTGAATTCGAGGATGACACCGACACTTGGGCCGTAGTGACTCCCGAGGGTGAGGCATTCCCCTTCATGACTATGGTAGACGACTCACATGTGAAGATGATCACTCCGGAGGGTGACTTCCGTATGGTTGAGCTGTCGGAGCAGGGTCTGCAGGCATATCAGGAAACCGCCGTGGCCCTTCACAAAATCTGTTAAATCTTTCACCGCTCTTAAAACATTTTTTAATTAACGGTGTTAATATGGATGAGGGGGATAACGTAGCAGACTCCCCTCCATGGAACAGAAAAGGTTTTCCGATTCCAACATTCACAAAGAACAAAAATAATTAAACATAAAATCAAAATCAAAATGAAAGCAATCCACGTAATAAGCGCCGTTATCGGCGGAGCAATTGCCGGTGCGGCAGTAGGTCTTCTTCTTGCGCCCGAGAAGGGAAATGATACCCGCAAGCGTATCATGCAGGCTCTCAAAGACAAGGGCATCTGCCTCAAGAAAGATAAGATGGAGGAACTCGTTGACGAGATCGAGGATCAGATTGAGAAGATCTGATATCACCGACGACAAACCCATAGCTCACATATTCCCAGATAACTGATAAAAAAGAACTCTTTAACTTTATATAGTGATGAAAGCTCTTAATATACTCTACGCATTCCTTGGTGGTGCAATCGTAGGCTGCGGCGCCGCTCTCCTTTTCGCTCCCGAGAAAGGTTCGGATGTACGTGCCAGACTTGTTGACATGCTCAAAAAGAAGGGCATCAAGATCAGCGACAGCGAAGTTGACGCTCTCGTGGCTGAACTCGCCAACGCCGAGGACTGATCGCAGGCTTTAATAATAACCGCCTGATGGCGGCTTGTAAAGATATATGAACGAGAGGGAGTGGAGTCCACTCCCTCTTTTTCTAATAACCCTCAACATCTGCTTAATGAAGTCTAAATTTACTGACGAAATAAAGGAAGTTTTCACCCAAAGCATCAATTGGCTCAAACTTGAGGTGGAATACGTTAAACTCACCGCCGCGGAGAAACTGATTATCCTGCTCAGCACTATGATTGTCGGTGCTATTATTGTGATTCTCATGTTGCCGGTGTTCATAATGTTTCTCTTCGCGCTGGTGGGTGTGTTCAAGCTTATCATGGCTCCACCTCTCGCCTACCTCACTGTGGGGGGAATCGTGCTGTTGATGATTCTGGTGATCTATCTTCTCAGAAAGCCCCTTATCATTACACCCGTGGCACGCTTCATGACCAAGCTTTTCCTTGATAAAAACACACATAATCCTTCCTGAGCCCTATGAAAGATACAGCCAACTCCAATAATATTGTCTCCTCCGTCACTGAGCCGCAATCTTTGTTCAAGGGTTACACTCTTGAGGAATTACGTTATCAGAGAGCCCTGGTGATGCTGCAGAAGGAATTCTGCCGCTCAAAGATTCATCGCAATCTCAATGCCCTCCAGAAGAGCAACCCTCTTTCCCCATCAGCCTCCAAAGCGTCGTCACTCCCCGGAAAGGTGGGCTTCGTGGCGCAGAAACTCTTCACCGGCCTGAATTATCTCGACTATATAATGCTCGGATTCTCAGCCTTCGGCTCTGCCCGAAAAATCTATTCATTCTTCCATAAGAAGAAGAAATGATGCCGGCTCCGGTCCACAGTTCTTTTTAACATATTTTTAATGGTGCCGGTTAAACTTTTTCGCAACTGGATTGTCTTTAAGATATAAGGTAATTGTCGCCGACATTGCCAGAAATAATAAAACAATGCTATCGCGACAAAACGGAGTGAGGGTCGAGGCCTTTGCTCCGTTTTTCATTTCATACAGTGTATGAGGCCGGTGCCTTCCTCCCCAAAGAAGATGTTGATAAGTTTTAACAGGCAGCTATTGCATATTCAAACTATTTACATTAACTTTGCGTTGTAAAAATAGAGAAACAAATAAAGCAAGAGTGCTTTTACCCCATACCACATCAAAGTTATCTTGGGGAACTCATCAAATATTTATGAAATACCGAGACCAACCGCCGTTTTGATGGCGGGCCCCACTCCTCCGGGAGTTGCTCTCTTCAGAGCACAGGCGGATTACAAAGAAGCGGTGGACCTCAAATCCTGTCTTTCGGAGTTTCATCACAAAATTCTTTGGTGTGGCTTACAGAAGCCGATGATCTGGCATTGAAGCCGTTTCATCGGCTTCCTTTTTAGAGCGTGTTCTCTTTTTTAGAGCGTGTTCTCTCTCAACACTCTCCTGATATTAATTCTTAAATTTAAATATTATGAAATCAGTCAAGGATTCTCTCCTAAACCGTACAAGCATCCGCCGTTATGAGCGCGAGGCTATCCCTGAGGAAACAATGGATTTCATCTATGATGCAATCCGCAACACCCCCACAAGCTATAACGGTCAGCAGTTCTCTGTTATCGATATCTCTGACCAGCAGCTTAAGGAGGAACTCTACGCCCTGACCAATCAGAAACAGCTCAAGACCTGCAACCGTCTTCTCATATTCTGCTCAGACTATAACAAGATCGCTCGGCTCGCTGAGAAGAAGGGTCTGGATATGCCTCCTTTCACAAATACTATGGATGGTGTGGTGATTGGAATTATCGACGCCTCTCTCGCCATGATGAGCGCTGTGGTGGCGGCCGAAGCCGAAGGACTCGGCTGCAACTGCGTGGGCTATCTCCGCACTGTCGACCCTGCCAAAGTGGCTGAACTCCTTCACCTCCCGAAGGGTGTGTTCGTGGTGTGCGGACTCGCTTTGGGTATCCCCCGCGAACATCCCGACCTCAAACCGAAACAGCACCGCGACACCGTTTTCTTCAAAAACCGCTATTGCGCCGATGAGGAGCGTCTCGTGGATGACCTCCTGAAGTATGACGAGGAAATCTCTGCCTACAACACCACACGTTCGGGCACAACATCCGACAATGACTGGTGCGGCCATATTCTCGATTACTACCGCCATGCGATGGAATACCGTATCCTTGACTATCTGAAAGCCCAGGGCTACGACGTGCAGCGATAACAGATACACATGAAATAAAGAAGCGTCCCGACATCTCAGTCATCACTGATTGTCGGGACGCTTCTTTATTTACAAGTGCCTGTGGCGGTCAGGAAAGCGGCGAGAGATAGGCATCCTCTATCACCTCATAGGTGTAATTCTCCTTGTCGCCGGTGAGCGCGAATATATCATACCGGTATTCATAATCACCCCGCATGCACTTCAGATAGACATCGGCTCCACGGGCTATGCTTCGCATTTTCCGCATGTTTACCGCCTCTACCGGATTCTGGTCGCGACCGCTGCGGGCCTTGACCTCCACAAACACGATGGTGTTCCCCATCTGCGCTATTATGTCTATCTCTATGTGATGGAAGCGCCAGTTACGCTCGCGTATGGCATATCCTTCCGATATGTAATGCTCAGCGGCGAGATCCTCGGCGAATCTGCCGAAGTCAAGATCCCTCAGTTTCCTCTCCAGACTCATCCTCAGAATGCCTTGAACGACATGTCAAGACCCTTGACACTGTGGGTAAGCGCACCCACGGAGATGAAGTCAACACCGGTCTCGCCATATTTGCGGAGATTCTCTATCGTTATGCCACCCGATGATTCTGTCTCCATAGTGCCCCCCACAAGTGCCACGGCCTCGCGTGTGAGTTCGGGGGTGAAGTTGTCGAACATGATACGGTCAACACCTCCTATGGCCATGACACGTCTGATATCGTCGAGCGATCTCACCTCTACCTCTATCTTGAGGTCCTTCCCGTTATCCTTGCAGTACTGGCGGGCTCTCTCTATCGCCTTCTCTATACCGCCGGCAAAGTCGATATGGTTATCCTTGATGAGAATCATGTCAAACAGACCGATTCTGTGATTGGTGCCCCCGCCTATTCTCACGCCCTCCTTCTCAAGGATTCGCATTCCGGGAGTTGTCTTGCGCGTGTCGAGAACCCTTGTCTTGAGTCCGGCAAGTTCATCCTGATAACGGCGTGTCATCGTGGCTACGCCGCTCATGCGCTGCATGATGTTGAGCATTGTGCGCTCGGCAATGAGCAACGACCTTACGGGGCCTTCGGCTGTGAAGGCAATATCGCCCGGATTGACCTCGGCGCCATCCTGAATCATGACATCCATCTTGATCGAGGGGTCGAGTTTATGGAGCACCTTCTCAGCTATCTCCACACCTGCCAGTATGCCCTTCTCCTTTACTATGAGTCTTGACCTGCCCATGGCATCGGCCGGGATTGTCGACAAGGTTGTGTGGTCGCCGTCGCCTATATCCTCGGCAAACGCGAGCTCCAGAAGTTTATCTATCAGCTGTTCTTTTGTATCCATTGTTTAATTTCGGTGTTTTGAGTATTTTTTGTAATTTTACGCGAATTTACAAAAAAATATGGAGATAATACTTTTAACGGTAGGGAAAACTACTGTGGATTTTGTGAAAGAGGGTATCGAGGAGTATCTCCGACGCCTTAAACGCTATGTGAGTTACAAGATTGTGCCGCTCCCTGACATACGCCAGACACGCACCATCACCCCCGACCTCCAAAAGGAGAAGGAGGGAGAAACCATTCTTCAGTTCCTCTCTCCTTCCGATTTCTGCGTGCTTCTTGATGAACGCGGGCGTCAGTACACGTCGGTTGAATTCTCATCTTACCTCCAGAAGATCATGGCCTCCGGACGTAAGAAGGCGGTCTTCGTTGTGGGGGGTCCCTATGGCTTCTCCAAGCCTGTCTATGACCGTGCCGACGCCATGCTCTCGCTCTCCAAAATGACTTTCACCCATGAGATGATACGGCTCTTCTTCACCGAACAGGTCTACAGGGCCATGACAATTCTCAAAGGGGAGCCTTATCATCATGAGTAACCTCCCCCTCCTCCTTGCGCCGGGTGGAGCGTCTCATGCCGTAGTGCCGCTGGTAGGCATCCTTCATCTTGGGAGTGAAGGATAGGAGCACAAGCACCACCATTACCGTAAGATAGAGATAGAAGCCGTTGCGGAGCAACCTTATGTTGTCGGTGGCGAAACTCATGCCGTCGGCCGATATCTCGGGCGACATGAAGTCGTCGACATTCATGGCGTAGAGTGTGCTCTTCCACTCTATGCGGTTCTCTATGAGATACACCACACCAGGGTTACCCCTCACCATCTCCTTTATCTGTGTGTCGTCGGCTGTGTAGATCGGATAACTGGCCATCGACAGATCCTCCCATTCCTCTATCTCTGGGATTGAACCTGACACAACGGCCACCATACTCACATCGTTTTTCAACGACCATTCATACAGTGAGTTCAGTTTCCAGGTTGTGGCGGGCGACACGTCGCTGAGGTCGGGCATCATCACAAGCAATGCCTTCCCTCCATCCTCCAGCACCTCTTCTGTCACATCCTCCTCGCCATCCTTGCTCCAGATGCGGAAGTTTCTGTCAGACTCCCCGGTATCACTCTTTACCGCGGGGCTCTTCTCGACACGGTCAACAAATACCCAGCCCTCCTCCTCTTCGGGGAGAACGTCATCTTGCGAGAACTCCCTCTTCACGCCATCCTTCTCATAGATGAAGGTGAATTCAGGGGTGTCGCTCTCATCGGCGGCAGCCACCTCCAATTTCTCACCCCTTTTGTAAGGACGGAAATCGAGCAACGGCTGAGCCATATATCCGTAGGTCTCAACTCCTAACACAAATATGGCGGTTGCCACAAACGAGAGCCATTGAAGAGCCGGTGTAATAAGCCAGCTGCACCGCTTGTTATACACCACGAGCCATACAATGCCGGCGGTAAGCGCCACATTCTTACAGAAAGTAGCCCAGTTAGAAATCTTAACCGCATCGCCGAAGCAGCCGCAATCGGCCACGGGGTCGCTTACGGCAATCCAGAGGGTCAGCGGCAGCATCACGGCCATGAAGATGGCAGCAAGAATCGACACTGACCGACGGAAACACCCCATAAGGAGGAAAACTCCTATGAGGAATTCAGCAGCGCAGAGAATGAAAACCCCCGCAAGCTCAAGATTGGGCCAAACCGATATGTGCATGGCCCCCAGATAGTCGTCAAACTTATAGAGCGTACCCCACGGGTCAACGGCCTTCACAAAACCGGAGAAGGTGAACACACCCCCCACGGCAAGACGTATGAGCCAGGTGACAGCCTCAATCCACAGACCTTTCCCCCTCTTCATAATTCAGTTTTATTAGCGCGAAGAGGGCGTAGTTGATCATATCCATGTAATTGGCGTCCACCCCCTCGCTTATCAGGGTGTGGCCGTTGTGATCCTCTATCTCCTTTGTGCGGAGCAGTTTCTGGAGAATTATGTCGGTGAAGCTCGACACTCTCATATGGCGCCACGCCTCATCATAGTCATGATTCTTGTTGAGCATGAGCGCGGTTGAGGTGGTTATAGCATTGTCATATTCCGCCAGTGCCTTGTCGGCCGGAATCTGGCTCCCCGGACCGAGTTTCAGCTGGATGAGCGCTATGGCGCAATAATTGACTATGCCGATGAATTCCGGCTCGATACCCTCGTCAACGGCGGCGCAGCCCTTCTCCTCAAGTGAGCGTATGCGGCGTGCCTTGATATAGATCTGGTCGGTCAGCGACGACGGACGCATTATCCGCCAGGAGGTGCCGTAGTCTGATAATTTCTTCTCAAAAATATCACGGCACTTTGCCGTCATGGCGGCAAACTCTCTCTCTGTGTCTGGTTGATGATTCTTGGTTGTCATATGGTGAAGTTACTTTTTTCGCTCTGCAAAATTAATAATTTTATATATTTTATCGGTTATTCTTTTGGCTTTATCCGCTAATTGAGTAAATTTGCGTAAACAAACATTTCATCCATCTTAAGCATGAGAGTATTTTTGCCCGAGTGGGCTCCCCAGGAGGGAGTGCTTATGGCTTTCCCTACAGCCGCCACCGATTGGAACTATATCCTTGAGGAGGCGCAGCTTCAGTATAGACGCATCATTGAGGCTTTCACTGCCGAAGGCATCAATGTGATATTGTTGTGTCACGACCGTGAGGAGGCAGCACAATGCCTCTCTGACTGCCCGCAGGAGCGTATCATATATGTCACCACTGATTACAACGACACCTGGACCCGCGATTACGGCCCGCTCACTGTGGCTAAGGATGACCGTCTGCGCGCGCTCGATTTCGGATTCAACGGCTGGGGGCTCAAATTCGCATCTGACAAGGATAATCTGGTCAACCTGCGTCTCTCGGAGAAGTATATGATTCTTCCTGAAACCTACCGCAACGAACGCGCTTTCGTACTCGAGGGGGGATCGGTCGAGACCGACGGACACGGGACTATCCTCACGACCACGCGCTGTCTCTGCTCACCCAACCGCAACGGCGGTCTAAACAAGCGCGAGGCGGAGATACGTCTGCAGGAACTTCTCGGAGCAAGCCATGTGCTGTTTCTTGACTACGGCGCCCTGGAGGGTGACGACACTGACTCGCATATCGACACCCTGGCGCGTCTCGCCCCGGGCAACACCATCCTCTTCACAGGTTGCCGCAACGTCGATGATTCACATTTCGAGGAGCTGCTCAAGATGAGGGCCCAGCTATCGCTCTTCCGCAACGCCGAGGGTGAGGCGTTCAACCTCGTTGAACTCCCTATGCCCGACCCTATCTTTGATGAGAATGGCGACCGCCTTCCGGCCACTTATGCCAATTACCTGGTGACCGACAATGTGATTTTCATGCCTACTTATGCACAGCCGGCCAATGACATGCTGGCGTTGCAGACCGTCCGTATCGCCTTCCCCGACCATAAGGTGGTGGGGATTGACTGCTCTACTCTTATCAAACAGCATGGCTCGCTGCATTGCGCCACCATGCAGATTCCCGTCAACCTTTTAAACCCCGCTGTATATGAACAATGATTTTGGCACCCCTGAGATAAAAGTGGGAGTTGTGCAGCATGCCTTCTCCTCTGATGTCAACTGCAACCGTCTGCGTAACCTGGCGGCTATCGAGAGCCTCGCCGAGGATGGCGCACAGCTTATCGTATTGTCGGAATTGCATGATTCGCTCTATTTCTGCCAGTGCGAGGATGTGGATAATTTCAGATATGCCGTGAGCCTGGAGGAGTTTGCGAAGTTCTACGCCCAGGCGGCTGCCGATAATAACGTTGTGCTCGTGACGAGCGCGTTTGAGCGCCGCGCCCCCGGACTCTACCACAACACTGCAATGGTGTTTGATTCTGACGGCTCGATTGCCGGAAGATACCGTAAGATGCACATCCCTGACGACCCCGGATTCTATGAGAAATTCTATTTCACTCCGGGAGACCTCGGTTTTGAACCCATCAGCACATCATTGGGGAAACTCGGCGTATTGGTTTGCTGGGACCAATGGTATCCGGAGGCTGCCCGTATCATGGCCATGAAGGGGGCGGAGATGCTTATATACCCCACAGCCATAGGCTGGAATCCTGACGACCCGCAGGAGGAGAAAGACCGCCAGCGTGAAGCCTGGATCACCATTCAGCGCTCACATGCCGTGGCAAATGGCATACCTGTGATCAGCGTGAACCGTTGCGGATTCGAGGAGGACCCCTCAGGCGCAACTTCCGGAATAGACTTCTGGGGCTCAAGCTTTGTGGCCGGCCCTCAGGGTGAGATTCTCGCCATGGCCCCTGATAACGGTCCGGAAGAGTTTGTAGTGGAGGTTGACCGTCAGCGCACGGAGAATGTGCGCAATTGGTGGCCTTTCCTGCGCGACCGACGCATTGACGCCTACGGTGGACTCACTTCCCGTTTCCTTGACTGACCCGCACTCCCTCACTCATAAATATCAGGGTGGTATGACGATTCCTCATACCACCCTTTCTCATTCTTCAGATGTTCTCTTCACCCGCTTCGGATTGGCCGGGAACCATCCCTTCCTCACACGCTCCACCTGTTCCTTGACCTCCTTAATGCTCCAGAAACTGCTGAAGGCCGTCACTCCGAGAAGCGATGACAACATTATCCCCTCCACAAGCACCGAGGCTATCAGGAATATGATTCCGGCGGCCAAAAACCACCATTTTATCTTCTCTCCGAAATAATACTCTCCTTTTATCACCAATGGATGGAAACATCCTATTATAAGGAATGTGCACATACCTATCAGCAATCCGTCAAGTCTGTATTGAGCGAGTAGTTCTGCCATATACGCAATGAAATGTTAAGTGTAAATGAGCTGCAAAGTTAGCCCTTTTAATTTAATCGGCCATATCGGCCTCTGTTTTAAGTGGAATTTCTTGTGAATTTTAAAAATTTTTAATATATTTGTAAAAATATAATTCAATAAAATCTACAATATGGAGAATAGAACGCATGAGTATGAATATGGCGGACTCTGCATGAACGGTTTCGCCATGATTTTCTTCACTTTTATCCTGATTCCGGCCCTGATTATCACCATCCTCTCACTCTGGGCCGAGAGCGCGCCGGTCCCCTCGATCATTGCGAGCGCGGTGCTCTTCCTCATCTTTATCCTCGGATGCGTGGGATATTTCGTGCAGGAACCCAACGAAGCCCGTGTGATGATCTTCTTCGGTAAATATGCCGGGACATGCCGTAAGGTTGGCTATTTCTGGGTCAACCCCTTCCTGAGCCGTCGCAAGCTCTCGCTGCGTATCCGCAACATGGACATCGAGCCGATAAAGGTAAACGACAAGATCGGCAACCCGGTGCTTATCGGTATGGTGCTCGTATGGAAAATCAAGGATACCTATAAGGTGGTGTTCGATCTTGATTCGAAGTCGCTCGGAGCCACAGGTGGCATAAATCAGGGCGCGCTCGAGAAGTTTGTAAGGATTCAGAGTGACGCTGCCTTGCGCGAGGTGACAGGCCACTTCGCCTATGACCAGACCGACGCCTCCGACCCTGACGAGATAACCCTGCGCGACGGTGGCACCACCATAAACGAGCTTCTCGAACGTAAAATCAACGAGCGCCTCGCAATGGCCGGACTTGAGGTAATTGAGGCCCGCCTGAACTATCTGGCCTATGCCCCGGAGATTGCTGCCGTGATGCTGCGCCGCCAGCAGGCCTCCGCCATAATCACCGCCCGCGAGAAGATTGTGGAGGGTGCCGTATCAATGGTGGAGATGGCTCTTGACAGAATCGAGAAGAAGGATATCGTCAAACTCGACAATGAGAAGAAAGCCGCCATGGTCAGCAACCTGCTCGTGGTGCTCTGCACGGATGAACCCGTAACACCTACCCTCAACACCGCCTCCGGACAATCATAAGCTGAGTTCCATCCAGCTTCGCCAGTATTCGGCAGTTTCCTCCATTCCAGCATTCTCATACACGGCTATGAGTTGCAGGAATGGAGTTTTCTCTTTAGGTCGTTTGTTTGAGGCCCGCTGGTAATTGAGCACGGCCCCCTCCAGATCACCCTCGTCGGCAAGAAGGTCACCTTTCAGCATGCTCGCCTCATACACACAATCCTTGTTATGTTTTATAATACGGTCGAGGATCCTCTTGGCTTCATCAATCTTTTCCAGTTTTATCTTAACACACGCCTTCCCCAATTCCGCTTTACGATTCTCAGGATCAATCTCGGCCGCCTTGGTGAAATAAAACTCGGCATGGCTGATCGCATCCGCATTCTCAATCCATCTCTCCCCCATCTCGGTCATCTCTTTTGAAAGGCGCACCCGTTTTCTTCTCTCTCCCGACAGCTCTTTTCTTAATGCCGACACCACCCTCAGATAGCGGGCTATCAACCGGCGCACACTTCTCTTGGCGAGAATTCCTGTAACGGTATGCGCCTCCCATATGGCTTCAGCACACTCCTCGAAATCCTCATTACGAAAGCAGGTGGCACCCCTCTCTGAAAGCCTACGGGTCCTGGCATCGGCCATTATGCGCTCAGTCTGCGCCATATCATTGAAACTTGAGCTGAACCTGCTTGCACCCTTGCTCACTATCACGTCATATCTTCGCAGAGGGGATATGAATTTAAGTCCCTCGATACTACGGCAACGGCTCAACGCCACGTAGGTCTGTCCTGCTGAGAAAGCTCCCCCCTCCATATCGATTGTGACATTGCTGAAGGTGAGCCCCTGGCTCTTATGGATGGTCAAAGCCCAGGCAGCCCGAAGAGGATATTGTGTGAACTCACCTAAAATCTCCTCCTTGACCTTATTCTCCTTCTCATCGAATGTATACGATATATTGCTCCAGGTCTCCCTCTCCACGCTCTCCGTCGAACCATTCTCAAGCTCAATCAGGATATTTTCGGCATGAAACTCCTTCACCTTGGCCAATGTGCCGTTAACCCAACGACGATCCTTGTCATTCCGAATCAGCATCACCTGTGCTCCCACTTTCAGAATAAGATTCATGTCGGTCGGAAGCAGTTTCTCGGGGAAGTCATCCCTTATCTCACCCTCAAACACCCTCTCCTCACCCTCAATGGCATTCATCCGCTCCTGATTGATACGGTTGGCCGTGTCACGCCGGGCTGTCAACACAATTCCGAAATTGTCATCATCATCCGCCTCCTTCTCTTCACCCACGTGCGAGTTCAGCAACCTCATGTCATCGCCCGATACAGTGTCGGTTCTCACCCTGTCGAGCAGTGAGATGAATCCGGGGTCGGTCTGACGGTAGATCTTTCTCAGCTCAATGGCCACCAAGTCGGTGCGCTGATAAGCTATAGCATTGAAAAAGAAGAAATTCTCGTAATATCGGCCTAAAATCTGACGTGCATCGGGAGTCACCACAGGTTCAAGCTGGAATATGTCGCCCACAAGGAGGAGCTGCACCCCTCCGAAAGGCACACCACGGTTGTTACGTATTCCACGCAAAGCCCTGTCGATGAAATCTATCATATCGGCCCTCACCATCGACACCTCGTCAATCACAATCAGCTCCACCTCCCGAATCAACCTGAGACGCTGACGGCTATATTTCTTTGAATTACGGAACCCTTTCACCGAATACTCCGGATCGTCGGGTGGCACCGGACGCAAAGGCATCTGGAAGAAGGAATGAATGGTGACACCTCCGGCATTGACAGCCGCCACACCCGTAGGGGCGAGAATGACAAACTTCTTACGGATATGCTTGCAAATATATTTCAGAAAGGTAGATTTGCCGGTGCCGGCCTTTCCTGTGAGAAAGACATTGGCATCGGTTGACTGCAGAAGGGAGAATGCCTGTTGAAACTCAGGATTGTCAAGGTCAATGTTTTGTGGAAGTTCAGCCATGCTTGATGTTTTGATGATAGGTTACGTATAACCGGTTCGGGCAGAGATGCAAATTTAATTAAATAAAACCAATCTCCCAAACTATTTGTTAAACAACAAATACATTATTGCTATGAAGAATACAATCAAGACCTCAATTATTCTTATCCTTATGTTGTTTCCCGTGGGTTTCTCCGCTTGTTCGTCAAATGATCCCGAGGGCGTGGAGACAACCGTGACTTATGATTCTTTGCCGGCGAAAGCGAAGGAGTTTATCTCACGCTACTATCCCGATATCTCCGCCACTTCAATTGAGCGGGTCACTGCCGGAGGAATTACACTCTATCAGGTTGGACTTGAGAATGGCGATACCCTAATGTTCAACACAGAGGGTAACTGGACACAGGTCACAGCACCGGCCGGAAAATCCATACCTCTTGACATCCTGCCTGAGCAGACGAGAGAGTATCTCAGTCTGAATTATTCGGATTATGGTGTCAGGAGTGCCATTCTGACAGACTATGGCTATCAGCTCACCCTCGAATCAGGCGTAATACTGCGTTTTGACTTCGGAGGCTACTTCATCGCCGAAGGAGACCAAGCCTGACACCCAAAGCTACAGATAAAATCATAAAGAATAATTTTATCTGATTGAAAATTTGGATATTTATCAAAAAAGCTGTACCTTTGCAATGAACAATCAACTCAAAAAATAAGAGTTATGACTCAGAACATCACCATCAACCAACCCTCTCGAAGTATGATTCAAGTCTTTGATTCTTTGAGAGAGAAGAAATATCAACAAATAGACAAGTTAACTAACAAAAAGGAATGTGTCTTTACAATTAAAGTATAATATGGACATATCTTTTGACATACAAAATGACCAGGGCGATCAGATAAGGGTCGCCCTTTCATATTACGATATAGAAAGCTTACAAGCATTTACCGACGATCCATTTACACTTACATTGATATTCTATGATGTTACACTGGTCCGCATTTCAGGAGAAAACACAATAGGCGTAAAGACCCTGAAAACTGTTTGCGATGTATTATATCGGTTCATGAATGAAAATGAGTCAGCCATTTTATGTTTCTATTGCGATGACCTGACTGATGTTAACAGACATCATAAGGAATTAACTCCTCAAGAATATAGAAGCCGTCTGTTCTCGCGAATGTTTGATATGTATGTTCAGACAAACCATATTACAGATATGGTAAATTATGGTATCAAAATTGAGGATGGAGACAATCCCCGATTTGCCCATTTTATAACTCCTGATAAATATTTACCCGCAGTCAAATTATTAGGCAATATCATAATGGATAAATAATTAGCCTGACACCCAAAGCCACAGGTTAAGTAAAACAAAAAAGCTGAGCTTAAGCTCAGCTTTTTTGTTGCCTTGGAAAGACTCGAACTCTCACAAACGGAACCAGAATCCGGTGTG
>CANPMT010000004.1 GCA_947575235.1 uncultured Porphyromonadaceae bacterium | reverse complement strand
ATCAGCACGCTTGCCCCTGCCTTCATCAGCACGCTTGCCCCTGCCTTCATCAGCATGCTTGCCCTGCTTCATCAGCACGCTTGGTTCTGGCGTCATTGCCAAGCTTGCTCCGGCTTCATCAGCACGCTTGACTACGGCTTCACGGAAGAGACTGTCGCCCCGGTAACGTAAGGAGGGTTGCCCAGTAGCGGAGGTTATTTTAATTTTTTTGGCAGGTTGGTTTGTTTATATGTAAATTAGTTGTAACTTTGCGCAGTATTGCTTTGTTATGTATTAACAACTGCTTTTACTGCCGTTGGCTTTGCTTTTACCAACGTTAGTTTTCGTTTTACCCGTAATAGGATTTTTACGCCGTGAAGAATCTTACACATAAGAGAATCTTTACTCGCGAAGATTTTTACCCGTGTAGAATCTTACACATAAGAGAATCTTTACACGCGAAGGTTTTTACCCGTGTAGAATCCTTACTCGTAATAGAATCTTTACACGCGAAGGTTTTTACCCGTGAAGAATCTTTCACATAATAGAATCTTTACTCGTGAAGGTTTTTACCCGAAAAGATTCTTACTCGTAATAGAATCTTTACTCGCGAAGATTTTTACCCGTGAAGAATCTTACTCGTAATAGAATCTTTACTCGTGAAGGTTTTTACCCGAAAAGATTCTTACTCGTAATAGGATCTTTACCCGTAATAGGATCTTTACCCGTAATAGGATCTTTACTCGTAATGGGATCTTTACTTGGGAAGGATCTTACCGATTAAGTTGAATTAGTTTTACCGATAATTAAGTTTCTACAGTATATGAGTGACAGACTTTTTATTTTTGACACAACCCTCCGCGATGGCGAGCAGGTGCCCGGGTGCCAGCTCAATACGGTCGAGAAAATCGAAGTGGCCAAAGCTCTGGAGGAATTGGGAGTGGATGTGATCGAGGCCGGTTTCCCGGTCTCTTCACCTGGTGATTTCAAATCGGTTGAGGAGATCTCCAAGGCCGTGACGTGGCCTACTATCTGCGCGCTGACCCGTGCCGTCGAGAACGATATCAAGGTGGCCGCCGAGGCCCTGAAGTATGCCAAGCACAAGCGTATCCACACCGGTATAGGCACTTCGGATTCTCATATCCGTTATAAGTTCAACTCCACCCGTGAGGAGATTATCGAACGCGCCGTGAGAGCCGTCAAGTATGCCAAGTCGTTTGTCGAGGATGTACAGTTCTACGCCGAAGATGCCGGGCGTACCGACAATGAATACCTCGCCCGCGTGGTGCAGGCCGTCGTGAAAGCAGGCGCCACTGTCATCAACATCCCTGACACAACCGGCTATTGCCTCCCCTGGGAATTCGAGGCCAAGATAAAATACCTCATGGAGCATGTCGACGGCATACATAATGTGGTAATCGCCACCCACTGCCATAACGACCTGGGTATGGCCACAGCCAATACCATCAGCGGTGTGATGGGGGGTGCCCGTCAGGCGGAGGTGACAATCAACGGCATCGGTGAACGGGCCGGCAACACCTCGCTCGAGGAGGTGGTGATGACTCTCCGCTCTCACAAGGAGCTCAACATCGACACCAACATCAACGCCACAAGAATCACCGGCATAAGCAAACTTGTGTCGAGCCTCATGAATATGCCTGTGCAGCCCAACAAGGCTATCGTGGGCCGCAACGCGTTTGCCCATTCAAGCGGCATTCATCAGGATGGCGTGCTGAAAAACCGCGAGAGCTACGAGATCATCGACCCCAAGGATGTGGGTATCGACGAGAACTCTATCGTGCTCACAGCCCGTTCAGGACGCGCCGCGCTCAAACACCGCCTGCATGTGCTCGGAATCGAGCTTGAGAAGGAGGCCCTCGACAAGGCTTACGAGAACTTCCTCAAACTCGCCGACCGCAAGAAGGAGATTACCGACGACGACGTGCTCATGCTTGCCGGTGAACACCGCGAGGGTCACCGCATAAAACTTGACTATCTTCAGGTTACTTCAGGTGTGGGACTGCGCTCGGTGGCTTCAATCGGTCTGCTGATAGCCGGCGAACGTTTTGAGGCCTGTGCATCGGGCAACGGTCCGGTCGACGCCGCCATCAATGCCATCAAGGTCATCATACGTCGCCAGATGCTGGTGAAGGAGTTCCTTATCCAGGCTATCAACAAGGGTAGCAACGATATCGGCAAGGTGCATATGACGGTGGAATATGACAACCAGCATTATTACGGATTCTCGGCCAACACCGACATCATAGCGGCGTCGGCTGAGGCATTTATCGATGCCATCAACAAGTTCCCTGCATAATAAAACCTACCATTGCATACGTTATCTATAGGGGCGGGATTCTCTGCAATCCCGCCCCTATAAAAATCGGGTGTGTTGACTCACATTCAAAGTTTAACAAAATAAATTCCTTAAAATCAATTTTCGTATGAGACGGATTTTTTCAGCCATCGGCATGATCGGCGCACTTCTCTTCTCAGCATGCGGCACCAAAGGGAACGCCGCCAAGGAGACTGACGTGGAACGCGATTCCACCTACACTACTGTCAAGCACCCCGAATGGAGCCGCAACGCGGTGATCTATGAGGTGAACCTGCGCCAGTATACCGATTCAGGCACTGTCACCGCCTTCGCCGACCACCTTCCGCGTCTGCGGGAGCTCGGTGTTGACATCCTCTGGATGATGCCTATCCACCCCATCAGCAAGCAGGACCGCAAGGGTACGCTCGGAAGCTATTATTCTGTAGCCGACTATACTGCCTTCAACCCTGAATTCGGCACTATCGACCAGTTCAAGGAGATGGTGAAGAAGGCTCACGACAATGGCATGAAGGTGATTCTCGACTGGGTGCCCAACCACTCCGGCCGCGACAACAAGTGGGTGACTGAACATCCCGACTGGTATGAGAAAGATTCGTTAGGAAACATGCAGGGTGTCTATGACTGGACCGATGTCTACGTATTCGACTATTCTAATCCGGAGATGCGCAAGGGTATGATCGACGCCATGAAGTTCTGGCTTACAGATGTGGATGTCGACGGTTTCCGTTGCGACGTCGCAATGGAGGTGCCCACAGATTTCTGGGATGAGGCACGTCCGCAGCTCCAGGAGGTGAAGCCAGAGCTCTTCATGCTGGCTGAGGCAAGCAAACCTGAGCTCCAGAAGAATGGCTTCGACATGGGCTACAACTGGCCTATGAAGGATCTCTTCAGCGCCATAGCCGCCACTTCAGGCCAGTACACCTACAAGGGGGCTGACGGCAAGGTGAAGGAGTTCCCCGAGACCCATGCCACCGCTATCGACAAACTGCTCGCCGAGCAGGCGGCCGAGTATCCCAAGGATACATATCTCATGAACATGGTCACCAACCACGACCTCAACTCCTGGGAGGGGACTGAGTTCGACCGCCTCGGCAACCTCACCAACGCATTCGCCGTGCTCTCTTACACACTCCCGGGCATGCCTATGCTCTACACCGGACAGGAGACAGGTCTTAACCGCGCGTTCGAGTTCTTCGAGAAGGATAAGGCTCCCCAGTGGGAACCCCGCAACGAGTACTTCACTTTCTATCAGCGCCTCAACGGACTGAAGCATAGTCAGCAAGCTCTTGCCGCCGGTCTTGAGGGTGGTGAACTGGTAAGCTACGCCACAGAGAACCCCGACCTCTACATCTTCTCACGTGAGAAGGGTGACTCCAAGGTGGTTGTATTCACCAACCTCGGCAAAGAGACGGCAGCCGTAACATTCACCGGCGACAAACCCTCGGTGGACGGCATGACCAACTTCTTCAGCACACAGAAAGCCGAGATGCCCGCTGAGCTCGCTCCGGGCGAATACATCGTCCTCACAAAATAAATTACCCTACCCCATAAAAAGTAAGGCCACCCTCTTCAGGTGGCCTTACTTTTTATTTCAGATATATATCGAGTGTTCCTCCCTGCACGAGCCGTTCGTGCGGAAGATAGAAACTCTCGTGCGCGACACCGTCCAGCTCCATACGGTCTATCCGCCAATGGTCGGCTGAATTGTCATGTGTGCGGATTGTGAAACTTCCCCCCGGATAGTAGGCAGGGTCAAGCGCTATCCTCACCTCATCAAACACGGGCGACGTGATGTCATAGGCAGGGTCGATTGCCGAACCGCCGTCAAGGCTGAACAGTCCGATTGCCATCAACGCGCTCACGCAACCCATCTGTCCCTGGTCCTCGTCATGACCGCCGTAACCACGGTAAGGTGTAACCGGTCCATAAGCCTGCTCCTTGACCCGGCGCACCCAATACTGCGACAGGTCAGGCCGTCCGGCATGTGTGAAGACGTGCGCTGTGGAGAGTCCCGGCTGGTTGGCATAGCTGACATAGCCGAAACCATACGAGCCGATAAAGTCCTCCTTGGCACCCTCGCGCATCGCGTAGTCGAGCAACTCGCACAACTTCTCCTCGCCACCCATAGCCTCGGCCAGACCGGCTATATCATGCGACAGTCCGAAAGTGGTCTGCCAAGAATTGGCCTCCTCAAAGCCCCACCCGCTCATCGGGTCGGTATGCGTCCATGAACCGTCGTCATTCTTCGGGAAGATAAGGTGTAGCTCAGGGTGCACACACCCGCGCCATCCCTCCGAACGCCTCGTGAAATACTCCGCATCCTTGCGCTTACCCATCTTACGGGCCATCTGCGCCAATGCCCAGTCCTCGAAAGTCCACTGCACGGTCATTCCGGCCTTCCGGGGGGCATAGCCGTTCTTGAGATAGAAATCGAACTCACTGTCTGAACGTGCCCCGAGCATACCCCCTTTCGAGTGGTTACGCTTCATAGCCTCATAGGCTACCTTCGGATTCCACTTATGCGTGAGTCCGCGCTGATAGGCACTCGTTATCATGGATGTGGCCGGACAGCCGCTCATGATAAATGAATATCCACCCCCGCAAGGACCTCGCGGTATAAGACCACCGTTGACCGAATAAGCCACCATCGAGGCCGAGAAATCATCCAGCAGCTCCGGATAAGCTATACCCCAGAGGGTGTTCTGATTCCACTGTGTAAGCCAGAGAGCATCCGAATTATACATGTTATGGAGAGGGGCGCCATCCTTTGCCAGAGCCACACGGCGCACCTTGAAATCATCCCCCGCGCCACGGTTGTCAGTGGCAAGGAGATGAGTGCGGTCGGGATACTCACCGTTGGCGTCATTAATCTTATGGCGTCCTAAAAGCGTATGCCACATATCGGTATAGAACTTTACCCTCTGCTCCGGTGTGCCCCCCTTCACGTCGATACGCCCAAGCCATTCATTCCATTCACCTTGCGAGGCGGCACGTGTGGCGTCGAAATCCCACCCGGGATTCTCGGCAAGCATATTGCCACGTGCATTATCCACACTTACATATGATATGCCCATCTTCACCAACAGCGGTTCACCCTTCATCGGTGGGAATACTGCGTTCACACCCGCTGTCGGGGCATCGCTGTAGCTCATCCCCTCGTTACGGGCCACCGCCTTCCCTGTAGAACGGAGCGATGACGCGCCACGCTGATAAGCACCGTTATCCCACGTGTCATAACGTGCCACCGGATGGTCGAACTCAGCCACAAAGAACACCCTTACATTCTCCGGACCACCCCATAGACGGCCAGTAGTGTCGAAATACCCCTCCATGAGCGTCGGGCTCACCATCTCGACATTTGCATTCACCATAGTCGAGGTGCCCACATAACCTCCCAAATTGAAGAGTACGTTGGGAGCCTCATCACCGGTATAGGTAAGGCGGTAAAGCGACGAACGCTGGGTAGTGGTCTGTTCCACCCACACGCCATGGTCATTGAGATACACACGGTGATATCCGGGCTGCACAATCTCCTCATCATGCGAGAATTGTGACTGCCAACCCTCCTCACCCTTCACGGGGTCAACCCCCTCCGAGGCTGGCATAAGGTCGAGTCCGGAGAGCATCCATCCATGAATCTGCGGAAAACCTAAGATAGTCTCGTCATTATAATTATAACCGCCGCCACCCTGATTCTTGTTGCGTGTCATCGGCGCCGCCCCGATCATACCCAACGGCTGGTTTCCCGTCATAAAGAAGAAATAACGTCCGAGAGTTGTCTCGATATAAGGGTCGACACATCCCACATAATCCTCCGCACAGCCGGGCGCGGGGAATACCTCCACCTCCGACAGACCGATCTCGCTGCCATTGCCATCGGTCACCTGCACCTTCACAAAGTCGGTGGTCACCGGAGGGAATGTCACCTTTCTTCCACCGCCGTCAGATGGAATCTGCCCGAGATCGATGCGGGTGCCATCGCTGAAAGTCAGCTCCACCCCGGCCGCGTGGGCGGCTTTACCGGCGCGGTCATACACAGTCACAGCCCCGATTCTCTGAGGCTTCTCCCACTCAAGTTTCACCCAGGGATAGTCGCACATACCCCAGAACATCTCCTGTGCCGTGGAGCGCCACTCCCCTATGCCATCTATACGGATAACACCGTCAGCCACTGCCGACGCCGGGAAATCACCCTGTTCAGACGATGCCGTCACCTTTGCCAAAGGGGCTATATTAGAAGGGGTGGCTGCAGCGCAAGCAGCTGCCGCAGCCATCCCAGCAAAGAAAAATTCTCTTATCATCAAACACTAATTTTAAGGTCAGTCACCACCGAGCGGTTTGAACTCGCCGCCGTGGCCTATTGAACTCTTACCCTCCTTGAGCGCCACCTGGTCATGCACGTTACCCATCGAAATCACCTTCAGCTGATTTCTGAAATCAGCCTCAGCCAACGGTGTGGTGACGTGTATGGTCTTGCTCTTGCCGGGAAGAATGTCGAAATAATTATCTGAGAAGAAATTGTCGATTCCGTCGAGCGAGAGGAAAACGCCACGGGCGAATATGTCAGTGCCTATGGTCACATCATATCCATCTCCGTTTCTCGCGACATCGAATTTAAGATTCGGACTGCGATAAAGCATATTCTTATGCTTCGTGGCATAGCCGATGTTGGAATATGTCTTCTCTCCTGTCTTGAAGTCGGTAACGAAAATCACCTCATTACGGTTGCGTCCTCCCAGGAAGTCCGTCACCTTACCATCTATCAGTCTCTTCGATGAAAGGGGTGAGGCGGTATAGGCCATCTCCTTACTTTTCACCACATTTCCGTCAAGATCCATCACAGTCAGTGTCAGCTTACCTTTGGCCGGTGTGCGGCGGTCGGAAACCACAGTCACGCTGAGAGAGTCGTTCATCACGAGGGGCGACACGAGGATATCGTCAAAGGCATTCTTAGAATAATACTGCTGCGCTTTCCAGCGGCCGTAATAGTCACGTCCTGCCCATGACGCCACCGGCCAGCAATCGTTATGCTGCCACACCAGTGTGCCCATGCAGTGGGGCATGTCGCGGCGGTGTGCCTCGAGAGCTGTCTTGATGGCATCACCCTGAAGTATACCACCCACATAGAGGAATGTCGGGAAGTCGTCCGGAGTGCGGTATTCATCATTCATATACTCCTTGATGAGATTGTTGGCATACGATCCGGCACGCTGATGCGCCATCATCACCTCGGAGGTGATATTCCAGTCGCGCTCCTGCGGAGCGTAAATCTTGACCGACTCAAACTCCGGGAACGACTGGAAGCCATATTCCGAGAAGAAGCGGGCCTTCTCCACATTGTAATGGCCTATGGAGTCGCGTCCGTGCCATACACCCCAGTAATGGGCATCGCCATGGATACCGTCGGAGGGTGTATCCTCGAAAGCATAAGGTGAGGATGGACGGTAGGCTATTCCGCTGCCATACTCATTCACCACCTCAGGAAGCACACGGAAATACATATCCTTGAACTGCTTGGTGGTAAGCTCCTCCACACCCTTCTCTTTATAATAGTTGTAGCGGTTGCCCCAGCCGTAATATACATCCTGAATCTCGTTGTTGCCACACCACAGGGCAATCGAACAGTGATTGCGCAGACGCTTCACGTTGTCAATCGCCTCCTGACGGATATTGGCCAGGAATGCCTCATCGGCCGGATAGGTGGAGCAGGCGAACATGAAATCCTGCCATACCAGTATGCCGTTGCGGTCGCAGAGCTGATAGAAGTAGTCATCCTCATACACACCGCCGCCCCACACGCGTATCATATTCATGTTCACAGCCTTGGCATCGAGCACATGTTTCTCATACTTCTCGCGTGTGATCCGAGGCAGGAAATTATCGAGCGGTACCATATCCACACCCTTGGCGAAAACAGGTTTGCCGTTGAGTTCGAAATAGAGAGAGCGTCCCCATTGGTCATCCTCGGCCACCATACGGAGCGAACGGATACCGATCTCCTCCTCCTGACTGTCGATCTTACCGTTGTCGCCGCTGATTGAGGCGGTGAAGTCATAGAGATAGGGCTCACCCAATCCGTTGGTCCACCATAGACGGGGCTTGTTGATTGAGTAATCCACCTCGATACGGTTCATACCCTTCGTCAGCGAGGTCTGTTTCTGCGCAACCCTCTTCCCGTCAGCGGTGATATCGAGTGTCACTGATGGTATGTCGCGGTCGCTCTCCACCTCCACCACTGTCGTAAGGTCGGCACGCTTCTCATTGACTTTATTCTGGATATACTGCACATTGCTGATCCGGGCTTCATCCCATGTCACAAGTTCCACCGGGCGCCATATGCCGGAGGTCACAAGCCGCGGCCCCCAGTCCCAGCCGTAGTGATAGCCGGCCTTGCGGGCGAAGACACTCAGGGTCTTGTTGAAGATACCGCCGTTCTGACTCTGGTCAGGACCGGTGTTGAACGTATAGTCATACTGGTCATACTTCGGAAGGTCAACCTTAATCGGCGAGTTGAAATACACCTCAAACAGATTCTCACCCTCCTTCAGTATACCTTTCACGTTGCAGCGGTAGGTGCGGTGCATATTGTCGGCCTTAAGAATGCACTGATGATTGAGGTAGACATCGGCATACGTGTCAAGGCCATAGAAGACAATCTCCTGGTTGCCGGCAGCCAATTCCTCAGCCGTAGGTATGATGGTTGTCTCATACATCCAGTCCTCCTTGTCCACCCATTGCACTCCACGCTCGTTGAGGCGGAAGAAGGGGTCTTCGATAATCTCGTTGGCCATCAGGTCGGTATGCACGGTGCCGGGCACTGTGGCCGGATACCAGTTGTCGCCCCTTGCCTGACGGAAGCGCCAGTTATCGTGAAGGTTACGGCTCACGGGCGCACCCCACATCCCTGCCGCCGAAGCGGCAAGGAGCAGGATACTTAATGACGATCTGAGTGCTCTCATATCAATTCTGTGCCATCTGAGGGGTGAAATCAATGCTGAGATTCTGTCCCGCTTTGAGCGACACGGCAGCCTTTCCATCCTTAGCCTTATACTTCAGCGGTTTATTGTCAACCATCATCACCGGAGTTGTGCCGTCAGGTATCCTCACATTGAAAGTATGGTCTTTTGTCGCGTTGATATTGGCCATCTTCATACGGCTGTTGTTCCACTCCAGGTCAGCCACCAGACCACCCTGGGCGCATACACCCTTCAGACTGCCGTCGGCCCATACGTCGGGAAGCGCGGGAAGGAACTCAAGATAACCGTCATGGCTCTGCAGAAGCATGTCGCACATTGCGGCCACACTCGCCTCAGTGGCATCGAAGCTGAAGATATCGGCCGGAGCACCTGCCACACCCTTCGGCGACACCGTCATGAGGTTCTCGCGTGTGAAGTTGTGGAAAAGGTCCATCAGCCAGTCATGGCACTTGTTGCCGTCCTTGAGGAATGAGTAGAAACCCAACATATTGCCGCAGCTCCACTCGGTGTTCTCCCAACCGGGAGCCGAGGTCTGGGCCTCAAGCGCGAGCTTTACCGGCTCTATGAGTTCCGGGGTCTTCTCATAAGTAATCTGGCCGAAGGGGTATAGACCCATCAGCTGTGAAGAGTGGCGGTGAGCCGGGTCGGAACGTTCCACACCCTCTACCATCCATTCAGCCACATGGCCATTCTTATCTATGGCATACGGCGGAAGACGCTTGATATCCTTCTCCAGCTGCGCACGGAATTTCTTGTCTACGCCGAGAATCTTGGAGCTCTCTATGCAGGCGGTATATATCTGCTCTACAATGGCACGGTCGAGCGTAGGCATCATGGACGCCGAATAATGACGTCCGTCAGCTGTCGTGAAACCATTCTCAGGTGAAATCGAGGGACCTGTCACGAGATAACCTGTGTTGGGATCCTCCACCATATAATCCTGGAAGAACTCGGCACAGCTTTTGAGAAGCGGATAGCCGGTCTCTCGCAGATAATCATCATCTTTGGTGAAGAGGTAATGGCTCCACAGTTCAGTTGCGAGCCACGCGCCCCCTGTAACGTTCAGACCCCAGCTCACATCTCCGCCGGGAGCCGTGTAGCCCCAGGGATTTGTGACAGTGTGGGCGCACCAGCCACGTGCTCCGTAGAGTTTGGAGGCAGTCTCCGCACCATATTTTGCCAGCAGACCAACATACTTGAACATCGGCACATTACACTCGGCAAGGTTTGCCTTGTTGGGCGACCAATAGTTCTGGTTGATGTTGATGTCGAGGTGATAGTCGCAGGTCCATGACATCTGGCAGGCGAGGTTATCGTTCCAGATACCCTGCAGGTTTGAGCAGAGGGGTGAGTTGGGACGCGAAGATGCAATCTGCATGTAGCGGCCATACTGGAAGAAGAGGGCATCGAAATCAGGGTCGACCGTGCCGTTCTTTGCAAGATGCAGACGGGTGTCGGTAGGGAGCGAGGCGTTCTTGCTATCGCCAAGATTGATGGCCATGCGGTCAAAGAGAGCCTGATGGTCGGCTGTGTGATTGGCACGGAGACGGTCATAACCGGCTGTGCGGGCCTTCTCTACTGTATTCTTGGCTGTCTGGAGGTAGTCGGGATTGTCGAAATCCGTGCGTATATCCAGAAGAATAGTGACGGCGTCAGCACCTGTCACGGTCACCGACTTATCGTCATGGCTCAGGCGTCCACCCTTCGGGTCAAGACGCATCTCGCTTGCGAAGGCCACTCCGCCGGGGCCGAACATCGGATAGTCGACCTTACCGGTAAGGAGCAGACCGTTGTCAGTGACGTTATAGTCGCTCTGGCGGAGAAGGTCGGCCGAGAGTGTCATTGTCACGGCTCCCGGACGGTCGGCGGTAATGCGCACAGCCATCACATCATCAGGATAGTCACATATATATTCGCGTGTATAGGTGACATCGCCCGCCTTGAAGGTGGTTGTGGCCACACCGTTCTGAAGGTTCAGTTCACGACGATAGTCGGTGACACGCGGATCAGCATATGTGAAACTCATCACCATGTCGCCGAAGGGGAGGTGGGTGCCGAACGACTGCGAGAAACCGTGCAGGTATTCATTGGTGAGACGGTTACCCTCCTCAAGGTCGCCGGCGAAGAAAGCCTTGCGAATCTCGGCCAGTTTCTCAGGGCCGCAATGGTCGTTCTGCTGCTCGTCGCGCTGTCCGCTCCACATCGTTATCTCGTTAAGGGCTACTCTGTCGGTATTGATGCCTCCATAGACCGAGGCACCCAATCGGCCGTTGCCGAGAGGCACAGCCTCCATCCATTCAGGGGCCGGCTGCTGATACCAGAGCACCGGCGCTGACTGTGCATACGCTCCGGTGAGGCCGGAAGCAGCCACAGTGATGAATGCACTGCTGATGATAATGTTTTTAAGGTTCATTTCTCTAATGTATTATTCAGGTTTGTTTGAGTATAGTCGCATTGGAAACAGGCAACCCCTCCCGGAAGCGGGAGACCATCGGTTTTCCCGATTGCAAAGTTAGGCAAGATATGCGGCGCGCTTCCCCTGTAATAATTCAATTTTTAACAATTTTGTTGCTAATGCCGCACCCTCTTCATATATTTGCACTTTCTTTTCAAACCAACCGACCGATACTAAAACTTCCACCTCGTCATGACAGGATTGATGCCCCGTGCGATAAATGAAAAATATGCGTCAGAAAATGCAACATTTGCGCAACTCACTATGTATGAATGGTATTTCAGCGCATTTTTTCTATTTATTAGCTTTTTCATTTCACATCCGCGCGGAAAGCGGTTGTAATTTTGCGTCGTGAATCACAATCACCATGACCTACCTATGAAAGGCTCAGGCCATCAATTCTGAAATCATGAACAAACCAAATAACCTGACAATGCATTTCAAACTACGACCGACACTCTGCCGGGTTTTGCTCTGCATGACGCTCCCTGCCGCCGTGGCTCCGATGATGACCGGCTGCAAGGACGATTACGTGTATGATGACAAGGCTCCCGACAACTTAGGTGAGAGCATCTATGCCGAGCTCCAGAGCCGAGGCAACTTCAAGACGATGCTCCGTCTGATCGACGACTTAGGTTACGCCGAGACTCTTGCACGCACAGGAAGCAAGACCCTCTTCCCCGCCGACGACGAGGCCTTCGGAAGATTTTTCCAGAACAATCCTTACGGTGCAAAAAGCTATGACGAGCTCACTGCAGCCCAGAAACGGATGATCATGAACAACACCATGGTCAACATGGCTTATCTGGCCGAGATGCTCTCGAATGTGGCCGGCACTGACGGTGCCAACCCGGGACAGGCCCTGCGTCGGTTCACCGCCGCTTCCTATCTCGACAGCTACACCCATCTCACAGAGGGGGCACTCCTCGACAACACCTACTGGAGCCGTTTCAAGGAGAGTGGCATCTATCTCATCAACCAAGCCCCGATGATCGTGCACTTCACCGAGCAGCAGATGGCCACACAGGGAATCACCGACACCGATTTCTCGACCTTCTATCCCGGCGTGACCTTCAACAGCGGCGACATCTACATCAACGGTGTCAAGGTGAAGGAGAAGGATATCATCTGCAAGAACGGCTACATCCACGTGATGGAGGATGTCATGCTCCCCTCCGGCACAATGGCCGATGCAATCTCGACAGCCCCCGAGGCCTCCACTTTCAGCCGCCTCATGGATAAGTTCTGCGCCCCCTACGCCGATGAACTCTCCAACCGTGAGATGCACGACTATTACAACGGCGCATCCCCCGACCGTCCCGCAATAGCCGCCACCGACACTGTCTACACAAAACAATACTTCAACGAGCTCACCTGCATGAGAGGCCCCTCCAAGGAATCGCTCTCAAGCTACGGCCTGCTCTACTACGACCCCGCCTCCACCACTTATTCCACTTCATCTTCCGAGCAGGATATGGGCACCATGTTCGTTCCCACCGACGAGGCGATGAACGAATATTTCATGAACGGAAAGGGAGCCTACCTTCGCGATGCCTACGGAAGCTGGGATAACGTCCCCACCGATATCCTCGCGATGTTTATCAAGAACCATCAGAAACGCTCGTTCAACGCCTCCCTCCCCCACTCCTGGGATGTGCTCACCGATGAATCGAGCTACCCCATCACCATCAGCCAGGCGAACGTGGTCCGCACGGAGGTGACATCAAACGGTGTGGTATATTTCATCAACACCGTGCTTCCCCCGATCGACTACCAGGGTGTATACGGCTCCGTCCTCACCGACGACAACATGAAGGTGATGAAGTGGGCCATTACCGACGACTGGTCTGACCTCAGCGACAAGGAGGCCATGCGTTTCTACATGTATCTCCGCTCTATGGAGAATATGTATAATCTTCTCCTCCCCACCGACGAGGCCCTGCAGTATTACCGTGAGCCTATCTCATGGGCACGCGGAGGCGCAGCCCGCGAGATCTGGAGCTTCAGCTACGTCCAGGCCACCAACTCGGTCAACGCCGATGTCTATTATGCCAATGAGGATGGCTCGCGCGGCGATTACAAGCGCACCATCAACGGCTCGACATCCTCAGGAAAGAGCATCATCCGCAACCGTCTCCAGGATATCCTCGACTATCATATCGTGATCGGCGAGAAGGATGGCGACTCCATGTCGGGATATATCGACAACTCACAGTCGGCTTTCGTACTCACCAAGGGTGGAGGCACATTATCAATAGCCGGACGCGAAAACGCGCTCAGAGTGAACGGTGCCGGCGACGTGGAACAGAACATCGAGGCCGCAGCAATCGTCACCAGTCCGACTTCAGGCAAGCCCTGCCGCTACGACTCCGACAACGGCCGCACTTTCTTCATCGACCATATCCTGCACGATGCCTCGGCAAGCGTCTACGACCAACTCGGCGCTTATCCGGAGTTCAAGGCTTTCTTCGACCTCTGCAAGGGTAACGACCAGATATTCAACATTCTCCAGAATGATGACATCGAGGAGATCTTCTCTCAGAAAAGCACCAACTCCTCAACCGGTATCGGACAGGTGGTCAATTCTTTCAACAACTTCCGCTATACAATTTTCGTACCCACCGCCGAAGCGCTTGAGGCCGCTTTCAAGGCTGACAAGAATCTCTACACATGGGATGAGATTCTCACCAGCGACGTCAGCACCTGGAAGACAAAAGCCACTTACCTCCTGAAGTTCCTCCTCTTCCATTTCATGGATAACTCGGCATACGTGACCGGCGAGAATTTCGGACCGCTTGACTATGAGACCGGTGCCCGCAACCAGTATGACAAGTTCCACAAGCTCAGAGTCACAGCCACTCCAGGCGGCATGACCGTTAGCAGTGTCGACAACCCGGAAAGCAAGGCCGAGGTCATCACTTCAGGCGGACTCTACAACATCTCGGCACGCGACATCATTGTCAATAACAAGGATGTGACACAGGCCGACCAGATCACCGCTTCATCGCATGCCGTGATACACCTTGTGGACCATGCCCTCAAATTTGAATAAAATTCTTTTACCATCACTATTTTACCACCTGACATCAATGGATAAATTACGATATATCCTCATGGCGGCGGTGCTCTGGATAACACAGGCAACGGTCTTCGCCCAATCGGGAAACCTGATGCGCGGTGTCGTTATCGACGATATCGACGAGCCGGTCATCGGTGCCAACATCCGTGAGGTTGACGCACAAAACCGCGTAATGAGCGTGACAACCACCGACATCAACGGTGAGTTCTCTCTCCTGCTCAAAAATAAGAAAAACAAAGTCATCATCTCCTATGTGGGCTGCGAGCCTGTGACTCTCGACTACGCCCCGGAGGTGAACGTGAAACTCGACCCCGTAAGCACCCTCCAGGATGTGGTGGTCGTGGCTCAGAAGATGACCAACGACGGCGGTATGCCGATTCCGGTACGCGAGATTTCGGGCGCCGTGCAGTCAATCAACACCAAGGCTTTCGAAGGTGTGTCGGTGTCGTCGGTCGATGATGCCCTGCAGGGACGTCTCGCCGGCCTCGACATCGTGAACGCCTCGGGCGACCTCGGTTCAGGATCATCGATGCGTATACGAGGCACCGGCACAATCAACTCCAACGCCACCCCGCTCATCGTGCTCAACGATATCCCCTACGAGAGCCACGTCGACGGTTCGTTCGACTATGCCAACGCCACCTCCGAGCAGTTTGCCAACCTCCTTGCGATCAACCCGGAGGATATCGAGGAGATCACCGTGCTCAAGGATGGTGCCTCGGCTGCCATCTACGGTTCGCGCGGTGCTAACGGTGTGATCATGATCAAGACGAAACGTGGTGTGAAGGGTCCCCCGAAGGTGCAGTATCTCTACAAGTTCTCAATGGCGCGTCAGCCTAAAGGACGCAAGATGCTCTCGGGCGATGACTACACCATGCTCATGAAGCAGGCTTACTTCAACCCCCGCCAGGATGAGAACGCCTGCAACATTCCGGAGTTCAACTACGACCCCACATATTCAGAATACGAGCAGTTCAACAACAACACCGACTGGGTCGACGCCGTCACACAGTATGGCTACACCCACGACAACACCATAAACATCACCGGTGGTGGCGACAAGGCGAAGTATCGTGTCTCGCTCGGCTATTACAACCAGAGCGGTACAATCATCAAGCAGCACCTCGACCGTATCTCCACACTGATGAACCTTGACTATCAGGTGAACGACCGTCTCCGCTTCTCAACCGAGTTCTCGCTCACCCACACCAAGAACAAGCAGAACTATAAGGAGAACTGGGATTCAGAGGGTCTCCTCGACATAGCCTACCGCAAGATGCCTAACGTGGGTATCTACACACAGGATGAATATGGCAACGACACAGGCCGCTTCTACACCATCCCGAGTTTCTCGATGATTGATGACAGCCAGAAGAACCTTGTCAACCCTGTGGCGCTCGCCAACCTGGCCCGTTATGACGAGACCGACATGCGCATCATGCCCACTCTGCGTCTCTACTACGACATACTCAACCCCGAGAAGCACCGTCTCCGCTATTCGGGCTACGTGCAGTTTGACATCGAGAACAAGAAGGAGGAGAAGAATCTCCCCGGCGAACTCTTCTCTTATAACTGGGACAACGGCAACATCAACCGCAACTACGGCCGCGAGGCGGAGTCGCTCAACATCCAGACCAAGCACGACCTTCTCTTCGTGCCCCGTCTCGGCGACGACCATTCTCTCAGTGTGCTGGCCTCATGGGAGCTCACCACAGGTAATTCCCAGTATCAGGAATTCCGCAAATACAACATGCCTGACGGTGTGCTCAACCCCACCCAGGAGGGTTACAAGGATGCCATGAACAGCACCCGCGAGGAATGGCACTCGATGGCCTATCTGGGACGTGTGCACTACGCTTTCCGCTCACACTATATCCTTGACGCAACCGTACGCCGCGACGGCTCCACACGCTTCGGTCCGCAGAACCGCTGGGGCACGTTCCCCGCAGTTTCGGCCAAGTGGATTCTCAGCGACGAGAGTTTCATGGAGTGGAGCCGCTCATGGCTCGATATGTTCGGTCTGCGTATCGGCTACGGCAAGACCGGCCGCCAGCCCGACTATGAGTACCTCCATTTCGCAAAATACGGCACCGACGGCACATACATCGACGTCCCCACCATGAAGCCTACCTCAGTGCGTCTCAGCAACCTCAAATGGGAGACCAACACGAGCTACAACTTCGGTATCGACGCCAACTTCTACAACAATATGTTCAACATGGACTTCAACGTGTTCCATGAGAACAACAAAGACCTTCTCTTCTCCGACTTCAACATCCCGTCATCGTCAGGTTTCGCCACTTTAGGCTACATCAACGGCGGCTCGATGGAGAAGAACGGCTGGGAGCTCAACTTCTACACCAATAACCTTGTGAAGGCCGGAGCATGGACTTTCGACATCAACTTCAACCTTGCCAACTACACCTCGAAGCTCACCGAGCTCAACCCGGAGATAACCAACCAGTATAACGACGTCTTCGACGGCAACAACGGTTCCTATCTCAAGCGTATGCAGGTGGGTAACGCCTACGGTTCAATCTACGGATTCTGCTACAAGGGTGTCTACCAGTGGAGCGACTACGTGGAGGGTCGCGAGGGAACCTGCCCTGTGGTGCGCGACGCCGACGGCAACGTGGTGCTCGACTCCTACGGCAAGCCTCTCCCGATGTATTTCGGCTACGGCTCGACCAACTATCAGTTCAAGGGTGGCGACGCCATCTATGAGGATATCAACCATGACGGCACAATCGACGAGCTCGATATCGTCTACCTCGGCAACTGCAACCCGAAGCTCTACGGCGGTTTCGGTTTCACTGCCAAATGGAAGACTTTCTCAATCACCGCCTTCTTCAACTTCCGCACAGGCAACAAGGTGGTGAACTACGGACGCATGTGGGCCGAGAATATGTATACCAACAACAACCAGTCAATCGCCGTGAACTGGCGCTGGCGCAAGGAGGGTGACGTAACCGATATGCCCCGCGCACTCTACAACTACGGCTACAACTGGCTCGGTTCAGACCGCTACGTTGAGGATGGCTCTTTCCTCCGCTTCAAATACCTCACCTTCAACTACGCCTTCCCCACAGAGCTGATCAAGAAGATACGTCTCAGCCAGATCAACCTCTACCTCACGCTGAACAATATCTTCACAGTCACCAAGTACAAAGGTGTCGACCCCGAGATCTCGCCCAACCAGTTCGGTATAGCCGAGGACCGCAGTAACACCCCGCGTTCACAATACTTCACCTTCGGTCTGACCGTCGGTTTCTGATTCTTCAACCGGATTAATCGAAAAAGAAATGTTTAAGAAAGCAATCAAATATATCGCCATGGCCATGCTCGGAGTGAGCTCGCTTACCTCCTGCTCCGACTTCTTCGACCTGCGCCCCTCCGACCAGATGGTGCTCGACGAGTACTGGCAGAGCGAGAGCGATGTCCTGGCCGTCACCATGAAGTGCTATCACTCCATGGCAAGCTACGACTATCTCAAGCGACTCATAATCTGGGGTGAACTCCGCTCGGACAATCTCATCGTGAGCCCGCGCAACGGCGACACCAACATCACTTACATAGGCAACCTCAACATTCTCCCCTCCAACTCCTATTCTGAGTGGAAGGCGTTCTATGAGGTGATAAATCTCTGCAACACCGTGGAGCATTTCGCCCCAGTGGCGTTCGAGAACGACCCCAATTTCACCCAGGCCCAGCTCAACGGCTATATCGCCGAGGTGAAGGGTGTGCGGGCACTCACTTACTTCAATCTTGTGCGCGCATTCCGCGACATACCGTTCGTGACCGAACCCACAATCGACGACACCCAGGAATTTCTCATGCCCCAGTCTGATCCGGATGAACTCATAGACTGGCTCATCGAAGACCTGAAGAGAGTGGAGCCTACTGCAGTGGCCTCATGGAGCAACACCGCCTACACCAAAGGGCGCATGACCCAGAACGCCATCCGCACCCTGATAGCCGACATGTGCCTCTGGCGCGGACGTTATGACGAGTGCATCGAATATTGCAACCGTGTCCTCAACGACGGAGTCAACCCCGTCTCGCTCGAAGGCTCAACCACCTTCGGACGCTCGGTATTCATCACCGGCAACTCCTCGGAGAGCATCTTCGAGCTCCAGATGAGTTCCACCACTGTCGAGAACGGTGCCCTCCGCGACTGCTACGGCCCCAGCAATCTCGGGTATTCCATGCAGATGGTGCCCTACGACTTCGAGGCCTCCACTTCTCCCCTCTATGACGAGACTGACTACCGTGGCCGTATGTACATGTACTCCAACACATCAACAGGCACTTCCGTCATGAAGTATATCGCCTCGCTCGACCCCACCAAGCTCACAGCTTCAACTGTCAACTCAAGCGACTATACCCTCTTTTCTCCGGGCGACCGCAACTGGATCGTGTACCGTCTTCCCGAGGTGTATCTCATGAAGGCGGAGGCTATGGCGGAGCAGAACACCAACCTTGAGGAGGCGTTCCGTCTCGCCACCCTCACCTACGACCGCGCAAACCCGTCGCTCGGCGCAGGCTCCCTGCAATATGAGAACTACCAGGGGCAGACCCGTGTGCTCGACTTCATCTACAAGGAGCGTCAGCGTGAGTTGATTTTCGAGGGTAAACGTTATTTCGACCTTATCCGTCGCATCAACCATCACCGCTCCGACTTCAGCAACATTGTAAGCTCATACCTCGTGCCGAAATATGCCGACCTTGACCAGTCGACCGTATCAAGCAAACTGAGTTCATACGATGCCCTGTTCATGCCCATCAACACCACTGAACTGCGTGTCAACACGCTGCTCGTGCAGAATCCCTTTTACAAGTCATCGACCGACATCAGCATGAACTGACCCGCTAACCAACAAAACTACTGATCATGAATCCGAATATACTGAAATATCGAGCCCGTATCGCCGCAATGCTCCTTGCCGGCGCATTCGCAGCCTCGCTCACCTCTTGCGGCGACGACATTGACGAAGGCTCATACTATACTTTCACCGGACAGACCGTATCGAGCTACGCCCATGAGACGGAGGGATACTCCCTCTTCGCCCGTCTTCTCGACGACACCGGCAACTCGGCCCTCCTATCATCTTACGGCCACTACACCCTCTTCCTCCCCTCCGACGAGGCTCTGGAGAGATATATCGGTAATCTGGCCGGCGGCTACGACCAGCTCTCTGACGAACAGAAACGCGAGATTGTCTACAACCACGTCATAAAGAGTCTCGGCAACGACTATAAGTCGGAGACTTTCGAGGAGGGTTCGCTCCCCGAGAAGACCATGAGCGACAATTACCTGACCATCTCTTTCAAGGCTGATGAGAGCGTGGCCGGTGGTCTGGCAATCTATGTGAACAAGACAACCCTTATCATAGAGAAGGATATCGAGGTGCACAACGGTGTGATACATCTGATCAACAACGTCATCGAGCCTTCGAACGATTTTCCTCTCGACGCGATGAAGGAGCATGGGAAATTCTCGATCTTCGCACAGGCCATGGAGGCCAGCGGGCTTTACAAGCGCACCGAGGCTCTCTACGACGACAGCTACGTGGCTCCCTATCCCGAAGGGGAGGTGACACGCGACGGCATGAAATTCTTCGTGCCTACTGTGAAACGTCTCGGATTCACCGTATTCGCCGAGACCGACGACGTGATGAACGCCAACGGCATCTCAAACCTTGACCAGCTCGTGGCTTACGCCGAGAACTATTACGGCACCGAGGCACGCGGCAATTATACCGACCCCTCCAACGCCCTCTACAAGTTCGTGGCCTACCATATGCTCGACCGCCAGATGAACACCAACGAATTCCTCTATAACGGTCCCTGCACCGCAGTGAGTTTCATGGACCGTCGCGCGGAGTATTACGAGACTATGTACACCTACCGCCTGATGGAGATCAAGGCCGGAAACAAAATCAACCAGCGCAGCAACGGCTCTTACGTCGGCATCGACGAGAACAATGCCGGAATCAGCGCGGTGAACGGTTTCGTACACGGCCTTACCGATATGCTCGTATATGATGAGGATGCTATGGTGAACGATGTGCTCAACAAGCGTCTCCGCTTCGACTTCTACAACGTGCCCCCGGAACTCACCAACAACAATATCCGCTGGACTCTCACCACTACCCCCGAGGGTTACTCAGGCTATGTAATTCCCAACGATTTCTGCGGCGACCACCTGAAATTCTCCGACGAGACCCAGATTACAATGTGGGCCTCTGACGGCTGGACCAACTTCGAGGCCGACGAGCTGAAGCTCAACGGATGGTATGACTTCACACTGCGTATGCTCCCGGTGCCTCCCGGTTCATATGAGGTGAGGATAGGCTACCGACAGGAATCATGGCGTGGAATCGCCCAGCTCTTCGTCGACGGAGAGATTCAGGGAATCCCACGCGACCTCCGTATCGCCGGAACCGACCCGATGGTGGGCTGGGAATCTGACGAACTCCTCTCACCCTCCGGCATAGCCGAGAACGACAAGGCGATGCGCAACCGTGGCTACATGAAGGCTCCCGCCTCTGTGTGGACAACCCAGCAGGGTGGCACATCACTGCGCAACATGGCGGCATGCCTGCGCATAATCGTGGGACAGTTCAACTTCCAGGAGTATGGCGCCCACTATCTGCGCGGCAAGAACGTCTACGCACCCGACCAGGAGTTCCATGGTGATTACATCGAGCTTATCCCCACGAGCCTTATCGACCGCGAGGACATCTATTAATTCATCAACCGATTCAACGTCATGAAAATGATCAATCATAATTCAGCCAAGTTTCTGAAAGCCATTCTCCTCGGCTCGCTCCTCCCTCTGGGCGCCTGTTCAAACGAGTGGGATAACCACTACGGCGAGGCCGAAGGCTCGACTGTCAACGAGACAGTGCTGCAGCTCATAAAGAGCAACCCCGACCTCTCGACATTTGCCGGGATGATTGAGGCCGCCGGTCTTGAGGAGACCCTCAACACCACCCAGACCTACACCGTATGGGCACCCTCGAACGCTGCCCTCGCAGGCGTAGACCTCTCCGACATCAACGAGGTGAAGCGCATCGTCAACAATCACGTGGCCCGTTACAATATCTCATCCTCCACCTCCTCTGAAAAGGGGGTGAGGATGCTCAACGGGAAAATCGGACGCTTCGAGGGGAACACCTTCAGCGGCGTAACCCTTGAGCAGAGCGATATGCGCGCACGCAACGGCGTGCTCCATGTGCTGGCGGAGGCTATCCCTTACCGCTACAACATACGCGAATATATCGACACCCACGCCGAGTGCTCACTTTTAGCCGACTTCATTGCCCGTTTCGACGAGGATAAGTTTGACGAGGAGAACAGCACCGCGCTCGATATCGACGAGAACGGCAACACTATCTACGACACCGTCACAATCCCCTACAACCCCCTTCTTGAGAGTGTGCTTTACGGCATAGGCCCGATTGAGGCGGAGGATTCGGTGTTCTCGATGCTTGTGCCCGACAATGCCGCATGGAGAGCCGCCTACGAGAAGACGCGCGGTTACTTCAAGGTGTATAACGCCGACGCAAAAATCGCCGACTCCATCCAGGATGTGCAGACCTCACTCGCTTTGGTGAGCGATCTCGTCTTCCACGGTGAGCTGACAAATCCCTCGGGCCGTCAGGTGACGACTACCGGGAGCATTATCCCCGACGTGGCGGGTATGTTTGCCGGCTCAACGGCACAAGAGGCCTCGAACGGCATGATCTATCTCACATCGGCTCTTAACCTCGACCCCCTTCACACCTTCAACAAGGAGATTGAGGTGGAGGCGGAGGATGGCGCATACAGCACCACCGGACGTAACACAACAGTCTTCACGCGCCTTATCGACAGCAGCAACCCTCTCTACAACCAGATTTCGGGCCATAGCTACATAGCCGTCTCAGGACGTACCGCAAGTACTGTCCCGGCCATGAACTTCAAGCTTCCCGACGTGCTCTCAGGGAAGTATGACGTATATGCCGTGATGGTGCCCGCCTCGGTCGAGGATGCCACCCAGACAAAAGACTGCACCCGCGTAAAGTTCACCCTCAACTACATCAATCCTGACAACGGCAAAGCAGCCAAGACCGACTTCGCTGAGGATGACTTCGTCACCTCCCCCACAGAAGTCACCACCATCAAGGTGGCCTCCGGTTTTGAGTTCCCCACGAGCGACTTCACCGACCGTCTCTGGCTCAACAATCCGTTGAATGACATCAACTCGAAGACCATCAACACTTCGATCGACGTATCGGTAAACATAACCAACTCGGAATACACCAACGGAGTCTACACCCGTCGTTTCTGGATTGACCGCATCTACTTAATACCTGTAACTGAATAATCCTGCCAGCAATGAAATCGAAATATATCAAATCAGCAAAAGCGGCTTCCTTGGCACTCCTCCTCGCGGGTATGCCGCTGACAGCATTGGCCGACACCCAAGTGGTGGGCAAGATTACCAATGCCGGCACCGGTGCGGTGCTCCCCGGAGCGCGTGTCTCGGTGGTTGACGGCTCAGCCACCGCCATGACCAACGGCGAGGGTGAATATAAGCTCACCGCGCCCGACGGCAACGTCACCCTGCGTGTGGAGGCACCCGGATTCAATACAATCATCGTGCCTCTGCGAGGCTCCTCCACCCTCGACATAAAACTCTTCGCCACAACCTCAGCCAACCCCATGGGATCCGACGCCTCAAAGACTTTCGATGTCACCGGCTCGGCCACCGTGTCGGAGTTCAGCATCGGTGAGGCGGCAGCCGACAATTCAGTGGCCGACCTTCAGGGCGACCTCTTCGCCGTGAACCGTTCAGGTATGCCCGGCGCCGGAACGGCCGTATTCATCGAGGGTCTCCACTCAATCAACTCCTCCTCGCAGCCCCTCTACGTTGTCGATGGGGTTGTGTGGGCAACATCCGACGGCTTCAACGAGAGCATCATCGACGGGCATTTCAGCAACCCACTCGCTCTGATCGACCCCAATGATATCGAGAGCATATCGGTGCTCCGCAACGGCACGGCCCTCTACGGAGCCAAGGGTGGAAACGGCGTGGTTTACATCACCACGAAACGCGCCCACGACGAGGCCACTAAAATCGAGGCCTGGGCTTCCGTGGGATTCCGCGAGAAAATCAGCTCAATCCCGGTGATGGACGCCTCGCAATACCGTCTGTACGTCTCTGACGTGATCGGCGGTATGAGCGACAAGGCAAGCTTCATCGACCGTTTCGACTTCCTAAACGACGATCCCACCTCGCTTCATTACAAGGCCAATCATAACAACACCGACTGGCTCGGACTCTCGACACGTGGCGGCCTCCTGATGAACTATGGCGTGAATGTACGCGGCGGTGACGACCGTGCCCTCTACGGCTTCTCGCTCGGCTACACCAAAAACGACGGCTCGGTGAAGGAGACAAGCTTCGACCGCCTCAACATCCGCTTCAATTCCGACATCAATCTCTGGGCCGGCTTCAAACTACGTTTCGACATAGCCTTCGCCCAGGCCACATGGCATCTCTTCGACGACGGCATCAATTCCGTGTCATCACCCACTTATCTCTCGATGATAAAGTCGCCCCTCTATCATCCCAACGTGATAAGCAACACAGGGGATGTGACTCTGAAATATTCCGACGTGGATGAGCTCAACGTAGGCAATCCCCTCTCTATTCTCGACCTTGCCAAGGCCGACAACCGCAACTACCGTTTCAACCTCGCCGCAACACCGCAGTATGTATTCAACGATGCCTGGAAAGTGGCCGCGACCGTAGGCTACACATTCGACAAGGTGAAGGAGAATAACTTCATTCCCGACTACGGTGTGGAGGAGGTGCCGATGTATAACAACAACGGTGAGGTCTACGCCATCTCGCGCAATGAGGTGCGCACCCTCATGAGCCGCCACACAGTGTTTAACCTTGACGTTCACGGTGTCTACAATCCTCTCCGCTCTTACGTCAACAACCTCAAGTTCCGGCTTGGCTACCGTTTCCAGAACGACACCTACAACTGGAGCTACGGTGAGGGTCACAACGTGTCGTCAGACCATATGAACGCGCTCGGCCAGACCGACGCCAACCTCCGTTTCTCGGAGGGTCTCGACACGCAGTGGCGCAACATCGCATGGTATCTCACCGGCGACTACTCACTCTATAAGCGTTACTTCCTCAATGTGGCGGCATCTGTCGAAAGCTCCTCGCTATTCGGCAAGAACGCGCCCGACGCACTCCGCATGGGTGGCGTGAGCTGGGGCTTCTTCCCCTCGGTCAACGCCGCATGGCTTATCTCCTCTGAGAATTTCATGCGTTCGCTCACAGCCATCGACATGATGAAACTCCGCATCGGTTACGAGAAAGCCGGCAACGACCGCATACCCTCCCTTGCCAACATGACCTATCTGGCCAGCCAGACCCTCGCCGGCCACGGCTTCGGATCGGTGATTGCCAATATCGGCAACGACAAACTTAAATGGGAGACTACCGGGACATTCCGCGTGGGTCTCGACATGAACTGGTTTGCCAACCGCTGGATGTGGCAGTTCGATTTCTATAAATCGAAGACCACCGACCTCCTCATGCTCAAGAACCTCAACGAGGAGTCTGGTCTCAAGACCTTCTGGACCAACGGCGGTGAGCTGGAGAACACCGGTGTGAATTTCTCGACAACAGTACGTGTGGTAGATACCCGCGACTTCAAGTTCGACCTCGGCGCGGCAATCGGTCACTACAAGAACAAGGTGACCCGCCTCAACGACGGTGAGTTCACCACCGATATAGCCGGGGCACAGGTGCTCACAACCGTAGGGGAGCCGATCGGCGTGTTCTACGGCTACAAGACCGACGGTGTGTTCTCGACAGCAGCCGATGCGGCTGCCGCTGACCTTGCAATCCGCAACAACGACGGATCTCTGACCCGTTTCGAGGCAGGCGACATGCGTTTCGTAGACAATGGCGACCATATCATCGACGCCAAGGACCGTCAGATTATCGGCGACCCTAACCCCGATATCTTCGGCAACTTCAACCTCCGTCTCAGCTGGAAGGGCTTCACCCTCTCCTCTATCTTCACATTCGCCTCAGGCAATGACGTATATAACGCACTCCGCGCTAACCTTGAGAGCGGCAGCAACATCTACAACCAGTCAACTGCGATGATGAACCGCTGGGTGGCCAACGGCCAGGAGACCGACATACCCCGCGCCACTTACGGCGACCCCATGGGGAACTCACGCTTCTCCGACCGCTGGATCGAGGACGGCTCCTACCTGAAATGGAAATCGCTCAAGCTCAGTTATGACATCCCTATCCACAGCCCCTTCATCCAGGGTGTCGAGGTATGGTTTGCAATGAACAATCTCAAGACCTGGACCAAATATCTTGGTGCCGACCCTGAGAGCTATGCCGGTTACACACCCCTCTATATGGGTATCGACACCGGTCTTGTACCCTCTACCCGTGAATATACCTTCGGCGTAAAAATCAATCTCTAATTCATTTGATTCTCATGAAAGCTAAATATATCATACCGGCTGCAATCATTGCCCTTCTCGGCGCAGGAATGACCTCCTGCTCCGATATGCTGGAGACAAAGACCGAGAGTTTTGTCGACATCGACGGCCTTGGAGGCTATGACACCAACGACGCCCGCTATTCAGCCATGGGCATCGTGAGCCAGATCCAGAAATTAGGCGAGCGCTATGTGCTGCTCGGAGAATTGCGCGGCGACCTCGTGGATGTGCCGGCAACGGCATCGTCCGAACTGCAGGAGATCGCCTCATTCTCCCCCTCGGCCGATAACTCCTACTCCTCACGCCGCGACTATTACTCGGTGATAAATAACTGCAACTTCGCCCTCACAAAGCTCGACACTCTCCTCGTGGAGCGCAACGAGAAGGTGCTTCTCCCTGAGTATATCAGCATCCGCACCATGAGAGCGTGGACTTATCTGCAGCTCGGCCTCACATATGGCAAGGCTGCCTGGATTACGGAACCTCTCCTGTCGCTCGAAGCCACCGAGGAGGAGCATGAGATGGTCAGCCTCGACAATCTCATTGACCGTCTCATCGATGAACTCACCCCCTACGCCGGGGGTGAGACCATCGCCTATGGCACAGTCGACAACAAACCCTCCCACTATTTCATCATCCCCCCCGAACTCCTTCTCGCCGACCTCTATCTCTATCAGAACCGTTATGAGGAGGCAGCCGCACTCTATCATCTCTACATGACGGAGCATGACATCACCATGACCGGCGGCTACAGCAATCAGTGGGAGAATGTGCAGCAGCTCCTCCCTTCAGAATTAAGCTTCCTACTCTCTTATCAGAGTGAGACAATCGCGATGATACCTTATGCCGAGGATGCTAAGGAGTATCACACCAATCTTGTAAACCTCACCTACAATACCGTTCCGCAGCTTACACCTGCCCGTTGGTGGATGAACGAGATGAACAGCAAGGAGCATTATTACTCGCAGTCGGAGGAGATACCCACCTATTCAGTCCTGTCCGGCGACACCCGTGGCGAGATGGTTCCGGCAGCCGCCGGACATGCCACCGAGCCTGTCTCCTTCTCGAGCACCGGGTTAGGCTCGCTCACCACACAGCCCCTTATCTGCAAGTTCGCGCTCACATCTACCATTAATTCCGAGGTAAGCAATCCAAACAATCCTATCTTTGAGAATGGTGGTCAGATTATCCTGAACTGGCTCGCCATCTACCGCTACTCACATCTTTACCTCCGCTATGCCGAGGCCATCAACCGTGCCGGGAAACCCACCATGGCATTCGCAGTGCTGAAATATGGACTCCGCAACGAGGTTGTCAACAACGAGGTAGACCCGAAGATTGATCCGGAGGAGTGGGTAGGCCACGAGACATGGCTCAACTTCGAGGATGCTGTTTTCGACAGAAACCGTGGCACGGCAGCCCGCGGACGCGGCTTGGGAGTGTCGAAGGCTACCGAATACGTCATTCCAGAGGGTCTGAGCAAAGAGGAGCAGATTGCCTGGGTTGAGGAGCAGATTCTTGAGGAGATGGCCGCCGAGACCGCATTCGAGGGTAACCGCTTCTTCGATCTTCTGCGCATGAGCCGTCATCAGACAGAGGGCGACAAATGGTTTGCCACAAAGGTAAGCCGTCGTTTCGCCGACCCTGCATCAGCCGAGGCACGTCTCGCCGACCGCAACAACTGGTGGCTCAAGTAAGCGACCTGGACCCAAAGCAGCCAACCAATAATAGCACTAAAGCTGAAATTATCTCACCCGTTTATCGAGATAATTTCAGCTTTCGTGTTTTTGGGTGAGTATTGAATAATTACACCACTCTACATAGCCTTGCGGAACTTAAGTCAGAGAGAATTTGTTATTGTAATACAAATCTATTAACTTTGCACACAAATCAATTCACTATGGATATAGCAATACAAAAGAAAGCCCAGAGCTTTCGACTTCCGGTAGATCTCATTGAGAGACTTAAAAAGATGGCTCGCAAACAGAACCGTAGCCTCAACAACTTCGTGGAATGCGCATTGCTTGACTTAGTCTATTCAGAGCCTGACGAAGAGACCAATATGACACAGAAGGCATTGCGAGAAAATGAGATTCTTAAAGGCATAACTCAGTCAATAAAAGAAGCCAAATCAGGTAACACCTTACCTTTAGACACCTTAAGGGAACAACTATAACTTTCGATTATAAAAAAATTATCTCAGACAATGATTTGGCATGAACGCTATAATGGGATTATGGAAAAGAATAACAGCTACATAAGATTTGACTGGGCCATGAAACACACCCTTCGTGACAAGGCCAATTTCGGTATATTGGAGGGGCTGATATCGGTTTTGCTCAACGACAACGTCAGGATTGTCGAGATTCTGGAGAGCGAGTCAAACCAGGAGAGCGACACCGACAAGTTCAACCGTGTGGACATCAAGGCGAAGAACAGCAAGGGACATCTCATAATCGTAGAGGTGCAGCTCACACGTCAGCTTTACTATCTGCAGCGCATTCTCTATGGCACATGCAAGGCTATAACGGAACATATCGACATCGGGGACAAGTATGACCAGGTGAAGAAGGTATATTCAATCAGCATCCTCTACTGTGAATACGGTCAGGGGGATGATTACGTCTATCATGGAGAGACCGTTTTCAAGGGGATACATACAGGCGACAACCTTCGCGTCAACACAAAGGAGAACGGCGTGATTGTGCAGCATCTGCCCAGGGAAGTTTTTCCCGAATACTATCTTCTCCGGGTGAACACATTCGACAAGAAACCGGAGACATACCTTGACGAATGGATGAACTATCTGAAGACAGGCACAGTCAAGGATGACACCCATGCTCCCGGTCTGGCACAGGTGAAGGAGAAGCTGCGGATACTGTCAATGACACCCGAGGAGAGAAGAGCATACGAAGAGCATATGGACAACATCATGGTTCAGAATGATGTGCTTGATACAGCTCGCGATGAAGGCAGAGCTGAAGGCCTGGCTGAGGGTCGAGCCGAAGGTAGAGCTGAAAGCAGAGCTGAAGGCAGAGCTGAGGGTCGAGCTGAAGGCATGGAAATAATGATTCGGTCAATGTATGAAAACGGCTTGTCATTAGATACTATAGCCACCGTTGCTAAAACATCAACTGACCGAGTAAGAGCAATTCTTGATCTTTGACCAAGGCAATTACATCCTTTTCACTGAATTTCTATAAGCAAGAACGCTGAAATTATCTCACTCGTTTATTGAGATAATTTCAGCGTTCTTGCATTTGGGATTCAACTATAAAGTTGTCTCAACGTATTATTATCTTAGCGGCCTCACGGATTGTCTTACCGTCATTTACATTCACGATATACATTCCAGCAGGCATGTTGTTGGTGTCTATCTCAACGGAATCCATCCCAGCCGGGATGTTACGCGACATAACTACGGCTCCGGATGCCGACACTACCGTGAGCAGACTGCCATACGAGACCTCATTGTCAAGACTCACTACCACCGGAGTCCCTTTCTTGGGTGTTCTTGGACTAACGCTCACCCTCTTAGGAGCACCAACCTGCTTCACTGAAGAACCATCAGACATGGTGTATGAAATATCGTAATAATTACCCGCATCATCTTTCACCACTGTGCAAAGATACATATCTGAGCCCATAATAAGTATACCCATTTCAAGATTTCCATACGGGCTCACATATCCCGACGGGAAGTTGACCTCAGCCACAGTTACACCGGTATTTGAAATAATCTTGAAACCTGTGCAAGCCACATCCTCCCCCTCTATCTTTTCACTATCATTCTCTTCACTGACACTTATGACAGAATAGATGGGAATAACCCATTCGTAATCTTCATCCTCATTGAAGAGTGTCTGTGTTACCGTGATGATATCCATATCTCCACAGGTATCAGATCTACCATCAAGAGATACGATTTGTGGTCGACGGCTGACGGTCTGCTCTCTGGGATGATCCTCATCATATCCCAGCACTTCCCAACCTTGACAGGCATATTCAAATATTCTTTCATAGAATGTATTATCCTTAAAGAGATAGATTCTTCTGGGATATCTTGTTCCCAACACCTCATACTCAAAGTATGAATTCACATACCCCCATTCATCGCCACCATCATAGAACATCCAGATTTCACCGTCATGATCTTCACGACGAGTATATCCTTCAATGTCGGCGATAGAGAAAAACATCTCCTCTGTTATCTCTTCCTGTCTGAAATTGTCATAGACATTTGTCTCATATACACCGCTTGGTCCCCAAATGGATCGATAGCTCTTCTTTACAGCTGTGACCTCAGGATATGCCTCAGAAGAAAAATGGGCAATCTCATTCAATTTGCTGTCGAGTATGGAGAATGATGTGACCCCGGTCTCCTGGTCATTATATCTGAAGAGCAACTGAGCGTCATCCCCTTTTAGGAAACGGGGGAGTATGAGTTCAGAATCATCATACTCATTGCTCCGGATGACACATGGATCGGTGACACCTGCCTGAGGGGCCAACACCCCCAGAGCATAGAGCAAACCTGCAGAAAAGTACGCTTTTCTATTCATGTTATTAGGTTGTTTATGGAGTGGTTTATAAATAAGAAATACAGTTCACGAGTATCTGCACAAAAATAATCATAAATTTTGATTTTTCAAATAGCTGAGAAGATTTTCGTGGAGTGTTATCCCGGTAATTCTTTTATCACTTATTTTGGCTCTTCTTATCCTTGCGATATAGAGTGCGGAATCTTACAGGGGGATGCCTTCATAGTATCTAACCATTCGGATAAGAGTATGGAGGGGAGTGAGGATGAGTAAGCGATGAAAGGAATAATGCAAATAATGCAAAAATACCTTTTGAGGGTGATGGATTTCCGCAAAAATTCTATTTTTTGGCGAAAACTCGCCCGATTCTTTTCATTTTTTAGGGTAATTTTGCGTCGCATTCCCGGAACAACCGGTTCCCGGAGAGGGCAAAAACGACATAACAAACCTTGAAAAATTTCATTCAAACTAAACGACATACTTTATGAAATCTTCTACCAAGTATTTCATGGCTCTCGGAGTTTCGGCTCTCGCAGGCACAGCCATGGCACAGACAACCTTCGAAGAGAGTAAGTTCGAGGGTTTCCCCACAATACATCGTACTGTCCCCGTTGCAGCAGACTTCACCAATAACGGTTGGCTTGACATCTATCACGCAGGCCAGCTTGACCCGGATCTTGACAAAGCCGGTATCTGGGGATGGACTCAGACATCAACTTTCATCTTCAACAAGGGGACTGACCTCTTCGATATAAACAAGTGGACAGCTGCACAGAACGATGAACCTGAAACTGATGATCAGGGAAATGTTCTTCTCGATGAGAACGGCGACCCTATCTATAAGTGGCATATGGTGGATCCCGGACATGGTGTCCGCGTAAGCTCTTTCAACAGTTCGGCTGCCATAGACTATAATAATGACGGTCTGCTCGACCTCATTCAGTTCGGATTCAATAACTCAGATGACTGGACAGGCTGGGGCGATGAGTGGAAGACAAGCCACGTTACACTCTATAAGAATAACGGTGACGGAACTTTCTCTATGGTTGAGGAAGCTGCCATTCCTAACATGAAACCTGACAACGACGGCACACCTTTTGCAATAGCTGTAGGTGACTACGACCGTGATGGGTTCGTTGATTTCATCGTCAGCGCAACTGAAGTGACCAGAGGTGAGGGGGAGGATCTTCTTCCCGGACGTGCAGTCAACCTCTACCGCAATATCAACGGTTCAGGGAAGTTCGAGAATATGCGCATCGCTTCTGTGAACGGCGGAGTATGGACTAACGAATCCAAGAGTCCTGACGAGAAGGATGAAGAAGGAAACGTAATCGTCCCGGGTGAGGTTATCGCTCCCCGCGAACAGCTCGAAGGCTGGTTCGCCCCCTGCAGCGGCAACGTACATTTCGCTGATATCAATAACGACGGATGGCTTGATATCGTAAACATAGGATGGATGGATGATTGCCACATCGGCGACCGCAAGGGTGGACACCGCGCATTCATCTATCTCAACCGCGAAGGTAAGGCATTCGAGGAGGTAACACCCTCTGACTTCATAGCTCTTCGTTCAGCCGGCACTGCAATCGCTGATTTCGACTTCGACGGATATTTTGATTTCTACGTACCCGGATGGAGTGACAACGGTTATGGATGGGAGGCTTTCCTCTATACAAACACTCAGGATGAGACTGCTCTTTATGAGTTACCCATGCAGGCAGCCGAACTCGGCCTTGAAGGGAACGAGGGTTATCGCCCTATTATTCGTGACTTCGATGGCGACGGCAACTATGACATTTACTATAATGGCAAGCCCGGTGAAAATAATCAGCTCCGTATATTCTACGGTGACAACTACGGTAAATTCAGCCCCGCGATCCATGAAGGTATGGTAGAGGAGGATAAATACAGCTGCGTCGGCGACTTGAACAACAATGGTCTGACAGACATTTTCCACACCGGTTATGGCACAAAGGATCGTCTCTTCTATAATGTAGGCACAACACCTGAGGCTCCCGCAGCTCCTGAGAATGTGAAGGTGAACTACGCTGACGGCCAACTCAACGTTTCTTGGGAATATGATGAGGATACAGCTCTCATCGACGGGCTGGCTTACAACCTCTACATCAAGAACGCTAACGGAACTTACTGCCTCATACCCGCTGACATTGAGACAGGCTTCCTGAAAGTTGCCGAGGGTAAACACGTGGCTCTCCGTCCTAACCAGATGAGCTATTCAATCGCTACCGACATAGAGGATGCAGAAGTGGGTGTCCAGGCCATCAGCCTCAAGAACGAGACCTACAGCGCATTCGCAAAGGCCGTCACTTCAGGCGTGAAGGAGATCAGCGCTGACAAGGCCATCAAGAACCTCAAGGTAAGTGTGGTTGAGAATGGAATCATCGTTGCCGGTAACGGCGAGGCTGTGACAGTGTTCAACGCACAGGGTCAGAAGGTAGCCGCAGGTGTAGCCGGAGAGGTTATCGCTCTTGATGCAAAAGGCATCTATGTAGTGGCCACCGCCAACGGCTCAGCCAAGCTCGTGAAATAATATCATTCTTTACCCCAAAGACACAGTGCAAATACTTTTTTTTGATTAGGTAAAACACAGCAAATACATCATCAAGGTAGTATAAATCTTGGTTCAATAAAGATTGAATAATTTTAGGTTCAGAGGTTAATCAACAGTAAAGGGCAGACCGTGCGGTCTGCCCTTTCTCTTTATCCATGCTCCAATCCTCCCCTTCCCCGCAACCGCCCCCGCACACCCCCGAAAAACCCCGGTTTTTACCAAAAAATCGGGGTTTTGACGCATTTCTTTCAATTATTGGGGCAAAAATAGTAGGAATGACGCAGCGGAAACCATAATTTTGCAGTGCGAATCAGGAGTTATTTCCACATTCCTGACATCAAACCGAACCAACCGAATCATGAAAACGACATCTGCAAATTTATTCGTAACAGCAATGCTGGCTCTTTCGGCTCTTCCGGCCGGAGCCAAGACTCATGTGGCAGGCCCATGGGCCCTATGCATCGACAACAATGGTGCCACTACAATTCTCCACAACTATGACACCATCGCTCCCGGAAGCGTGGCGCAGTGGGGAGTCGACAATGACCGCCGCTCTTTCTCCTCTCTCAAAAATATCTCCTCAAAGGAGTCAGCCCTCTCCGACAAATTCGGCAAGGGGAAACTGGTCACCCTCTCAGGCGAGAAGGATGGCGTGAAGGTGACACAGTATTTCTATATGTATCCCGAGCGTGACTATCTCCTAACCGATTTCACAGTGTCCGACCGTAACGGAACGGCTCTGAACTATATGGCACCCATCTGGACCGCCACCCCCTTCGACGCATTCGACCGTGCCGGAAACTCAACCGTGTTCATACCGTTTGACAATGACGCTTGGGTACGCTACCGCATAACACCCTTCGGAGAGGAGGCTCCCGAGAGCTATGAGGTGTCGGCCATGCTCAACGCTGACACCCGCCGTGGCATCATATTGGGATCGGTGGAACACGACACATGGAAAACCGGTATAAAGAATCATACATCCGGCTCAAACCGCGTAGACTCCCTGGCCGTCTATGGTGGAGCATGGTCTAACCTCACCCGTGACATACGTCCTCACGGAAAGGTGAAAGGGAAGTCCGTGAAGTCGCCTAAGGTGATGGTGGGCGTCTTTGACGACTGGCGCGACGGAATGGAGACTTTCGGCGACCTCTGCTCTATCCAGGCCCCGAAAATCGCAGCGCGCGGCGCACGCCCCTTCGGCTGGAACAGCTGGGGTAAGCTTCAGACTAAAATCACCTATGACAAGGCCATGGAGGTGAGCGATTTCTTCGCGAAGAATCTCCAGCCAAACGGATATGCCAATGCCGACGGCACTGTATATATCGGACTGGACGCTTTCTGGGATTTCGGCTTCAAACCTGAGGAGCATAAGAAATTTGTGGAGCATTGCCGCGCCAACGGTCAGAAAGCCGGTATCTACTACTGCCCGTTCACCGACTGGGGGAAGGACCCCGAGGCTACCGTAGGGGAGATGCCGCAGTATAAGTTCAAGGATCTCTATCTGATGGCCGGCGACAATATCCTGGAGTTTGACGGTGCCTACGCCCTCGACCCCACCCATCCGGCCACAAAGGCACGCATAGCACGCCAGATGAAGGAATTCATCGACTGGGGATATGAATATGTGAAGATTGACTTCATGGCCCACGGCACATATGAGAGCGACCGCCATTTCAATCCGGATGTCACCACCGGAATCCAGGCCTACAACGAGGGTATGGCTTTCATCGACAGTGTGGCCGACGGGAAGCTCTGGATCAACCTCTCGATCGCTCCTGTGCTCCCCGGCAATTTCGCCCACAGCCGCCGTATCGGCTGCGACGCCTGGGCCGATATCAACAACACCGAGTATACGCTCAACTCCCTCACCTACGGCTGGTGGCTCGACCATGTGTATCATAACAACGATGCCGACCATATCGTATTGGAGAATGTGACCGACGGCGAGAACCGTGCCCGTGTCACTTCAAGCGCCCTGACCGGAGTCTATCTCCTTGGCGATGATATGAGCCTGGAGGGTGACGAGGCCACAAAGCAGCGTATCATACGCAATGTCACCAACAACGATATAAATGAGATGGCACGCCGCTGCCATTCATTCCGCCCCATCGAGCCTGGCGAGGGTGACCGTGCCGCAAACGCTTTCGTGGCTGAGGATGGCGACAACATCTATGTGGCGGTCTTCAACTTTTCCGACCAACCCATGACCAACACAATCCCCTTGCGTCGCATCGGGCTCTCGGAGGGTCAGGATTACACCACAACCGAGCTCTGGAGCCATGACAATATGAACCTGCATGGGAAACTCTCGGCTCAGGTTCCCTCTAAGGATGTAAAAGTTTACCGAATCAAGAGATAACATGAAAAAGTATATTCTTCCGCTCACCCTTCTGCTCTCGGGAGCCTTCACATCGGAGGCGGCCACCGACTTCGCCTTCGGCGAATGGAGGGTTAACGTCGACGACAGCGGCTATCTGCTGATGTCGCACCGCGACAAGGAGGTGTTCAAGCAGGGATACGCCACTCTCTCCTACAATATCTATGGTGAGACCGACACCCGCACAATCACCACAGGGGATGTCGCTCCTGTGGTGACGGAAACTGTCACGGATGACTGCTTCGGCACCGGCCGCGGCCTCGAGATAGCCTTCCCTAAGGAGGGGGCTGTCATGACCCAGCATATCAACTTCTACGACAATCTCCCCTACTTCATCGTGTCGGTGAGTGTGGCCTCGGAGAATGGCGCCACGCTCCAGAGCAACTATATGGTGCCTCTGGCTACCGACCACCGCACCAACCCCTTCAATGGTGGCGACAACCGTTTCATAACGGTGCCTTACGACAACGACGGCCATATCCGTTTCGGTATCGATAAGATCAGCGATGTGCGACGCACGTCGCATGAGGTGACGGCCATATTCGACGGCACCTCGCGCCTTGGACTCGTGGCAGGGTCGGTCGACCATGACAAATGGAAAAACGGTGTGTCGGCCTCCTCTTACGCCACAGGGTTCGGTCTCAACGGGTTCGAGCTCCTCTCCGGTCTGGCCAACGAGGAGACACGCGACGTATGCGCCCACGGTAAAGTGAAGGGTGAGGTGGTGACATCGGCCCGTTTCATGGTGGGTATGTTTGACGACTGGCGCGAGGGTCTCGACTCATTTGCCGACGCCAACACCGTCGTCGTTCCCCGCTGGGAATGGACAGGCGGAAACCCGATGGGCTGGAGTTCCTGGGGCGTGATGATGAATTACGTCAACTATAACGGTGTGGTGGAGACTGCCCGCTGGATAGATGAGAACCTCCGTCCGCTCGGGTTCCAACGCAACGACGGCCGCACGGTTATCTCGCTCGACGCTTTCGCCGAGGATAACATACCGGCCGCATATATGAAGAAACTCGGCACAAAGGTGCTCGGCGACGAGCCTTACAAGGATGGACGCGAGACTGTCGACGGATTGTCGATGGACTTGGGTCTCTATTGCGGCCCCTTCGTGCTCTGGGGCTGGGTTGAGAACGATATCATATCCGGCACAGGAATCGGTGCCGAACCCTCCTATACATGGGGACAGGCCGCCCTGCGTCATGACGGGAAGCTGATCAAGGTCAACTCAAACGGAGCCTATGCCATCGATCCGACTCACCCGGCCATCCGCAAGCATATCGAGAGTTTCATGGCCAAGTATGCCTCTTACGGAGTGAAATATGTGAAGGTTGACTTCCTCAACAACGGCATGTGCGAGGGTGACAGCTGGTACGACCCTGAAATCACCACCGGTGTAATGGCCTACAACTATGGAATGCAGATTCTGCGTGAGGAGGCTGAGAGATATGGCATGTATGTGGTGGAGTCAATCGCCCCTATGTTCCCCTATCAGTATGCTCACGGACGCCGTCAGTGCTGCGACCGTTTCAGCGAGATCGGTGAGAGCGAGTATGTCATGAACGCCATCAGCTATGGCTGGTGGACCGACCGCCTATACACTGTGAACGACCCCGACCAGCTTGTGCTCTGCAAAGCCGACCATGGGGCGGCCGAGAGCATGGGTGAGAACCGTGCCCGCGCCACCACCGGCATGGCCTCCGGAGCATTCATATTCGGTGACAATCTCTCTGAGGAGGGCACCATACTGAAAGATGGTCAGGAATATGGCTATTCAGCCGAATCACGCCGCCGTGCCCTGGAGATTATGGGTAATGCCGACATCAACGCATATGTGCGCGACAATCTCGGCTCGTTCCGTCCCATCGAGGGTAACCGACCCACAAGTGCGCTCATGACCACCTCGGCACAATATTCAGAATCGCTCTTCATGCGTGATAGCGAGCGCTATCTCTATGTGGCCGCTTTCAATTTCGAGAAAACGGTGTTCGGCGCCGACAAGAGCGACCGTATCCTTTTTGACAGAATCGGGATTGACCCGGAGAATGTGAAGGGTATAAAGGAACTCTGGACAGGCGAGAGGGTTGATTTCGACGGCGAGGGCTTCAAATATGAGGTGCCTAAGTCTGATGCCCGTGTCTACCGCATTGAGAAGCGTTCATGGAATGGAGTCGAGGCCATAGGCGACGAATCCACCCCTGCAGAACGTCTTACCGCCTTCTTCACCACTTCGGGCAACTGCCGCGTCGACGCGGGGACTGCCATCCTCTCCCTGCGTGCATGGAGCGTGGCCGGGGCTCTTATAGCTCAGGCCGACAATATCAACGATTCAAATTATACCTTCCCTGTTTCCGCAGCTGAAGGAAGCGTCATAATCATTGACTGCACCCTCGCAGACGGAACTCACCTCTCTGCAAAAGTTGTAAAATGAACCTTAGGAATCTGATTCTCTCATCTATAGTAAGCTTGACCGCGCTCTTCTCCACAACGGGCGCGGCCAAGCCCCTCGGGGTGTCGATGATCGACACCTGGTCAGGACTTACCTCAAGCACGGTAAAGGCTATCGTGCAGGATGACATGGGCCTTATGTGGATCGGCACAAAGAACGGCCTTAACCGGTATGACGGCGTGTCAGTTAAAACTTATAATGTTTTCGACCATAAAGCTAACCGTGGCAACAACAATGTCTCGGCTCTTTATCAGGATAAGCAGGGTAAGCTCTGGGTAGGTACCGACCGCGGCATATATCTGTTCAATCCCGTTGCCGAGACTTTCACCATCATCGATTACAAATCGGCCGATGGCGTGAGTCCGGATGACTGGATTTACAATATCACCGCCGACCACGACGGGAATATCTGGACCCTGGTGCCCAATCAGGGTGCTTTCCGGATTTATGATGGAGATAAGATTGACTATTATCCCATAACTCAACATAAAGGTAACAAGGAGCTGATTCCTCTCTCCCTGCAGTCGACCCCTGACGGGAAGATATATGTGGGAACCGCCCGCGACGGTCTATTCGTATATGAGAAGAGTGCCAACAATTTCCGTAAGGTCGGTGCGGGTCACCCCGAATTCGAACCGCTTGACGGAGCTCCGATCTCTGTGATGGTAAATTCAGGGGGTAACAATCTCATTGTGCTGCAACAGGCTGGGAACGTGTTTCTTGTATCTACAGCCGATGAGAGTATCCAGCGTCTGCATATCCCCTTTGAACATGCAATCTTTGTGCGTGAGGCGGAAGTAGTGGACAATGAACTCTGGATCGGCACCAACGAGGGGCTATATCTCTATGACCTCACCACAAACACCCTTAGCCTTATCGACGACAGCGAACGTTATTCAAACCGCATATCCGACAACGTGATTACCGCCATTGTGGCCGACAGCGACAAGAATATGTGGGTGGGCACCATGTATGGCGGCCTGAACCATCTGCGCCGACAGGGTCTCGTATTCGAGACTTTCTCGCGCAACGAACGGAAAAGCGGCCTTTCAAGCGACCGCATCCGGGGTATGTGTACGGATAACAACGGTAAAATCTGGATCGGCACCGAGGAGAATGGCCTCAACCTTCTTGACCCTGCCACAAACCTGATTACACATCCCGTACCTTTCGACCAGACACACCGCGTCTGCCTCTCGCTGAGAAACGTCGACGGAAAGATTCATGCCGGATTTCATCAGGGTGGCCTGAATGTGATCGACAATGACCGGGTGACCGTGAACTTGGGTAATGACCTCATCTCTAAAGGCACTACAAGCGTCTATTCAATGGAGCGCGACAGCAAAGGGAACGTATGGGTGGCCGCCGACTGGGGGGTGTTCCTGAAGAGAACCGGCTCTGATAATTTTGTGCCCGTGAAGGAGATGGAGATGGATTGGGTGAACAAGATTATGGAGGATTCCAAAGGGGTGATCTGGTTTGCATCCATGGGGAACGGCGTATGGACCTACAACACCAACACCAACCGGTTTACCCATTACCCCTATGACGAGAATCATTCAAACGGATTGCGCTCAAATACGGTGAATTCGGTGATGGAGGACAGCAACGGCCATATCTGGCTATCTACCGAACGTGGCGGCCTTGCACGTTACAATCCGGCCAGCGACAATTTCACATCGTTCGGCATAGCCGAGGGATTACCTGATGAGATGGTATACGATATCCTGGAGGACCAGCGGGGATTCCTCTGGTTCGGCACAGGACGCGGACTTGTGAAGTTTAATCCCGTGACCGGCGGTGTGAAGGTGTTTAACGAGCGTAACGGATTGGGGGTGACCCAGTTCAATTATGCCGGAGCCACCAAGGGTAAGGATGGAAAATTCTATATGGGTGGCATAAACGGACTGGTGGCCTTCAACCCTATGCTCGATTCTAACCGTGACTCACTCCCTGCGATATATCTTACTCGTTTCCGTGTGGGAAATGACGAGACAATGGTACGCACTTCAGACAATGACAATCCTATCAATGTGCTCTATGCGGAGGATATCATAATACCGAACGGTGTCACGAATTTCTCTTTAGGTATCGCCACCCCTACCTACGACACTCCCAACACCATGATATATTCCTACCGTCTCCTCCCCAAGGATAAGGAGTGGACCACAGTGGCCGACCCGGCCAACCTCACCTTCATCGGCGTGGCTCCCGGTTCGTACACTCTCGAGATCCGCGCACAGAGCGATAATGCGGAGACTGTGAAGCAGATCCCTCTGCGCATTCTCCCTCCATGGTATCTCACCACATGGGCCATGGTGCTCTTTATTCTTATCGTATTGGGAGTTCTGGCCTGTGTGCTGTATCTATATCGACGCCGCCAGCAGGAGAAGATGGCTGAGAAGGAGAAGATTTTCACCATGACCAAGGAGCGTGAGCTCTACAAGAGCAAGATGAATTTCTTTACTGAGATAGCGCATGAGATACGCACCCCTCTCACACTGATAGGCACCCCCTTGGAGGCTATCGAGGAGATCGGGATTGATGACAAGCGAGTGAAACGCTACATGGAGGTAATCAGACAGAATACCAACCGCCTGATGGACCTCTCGACGCAGCTGCTCGATTTCCAGAAACTGGAGAGTGAACGTCCCGAACTGAAATTCGAGACTGTCAACATAACCGAGCTGGTAAAGGGTGTGGCCGAGCGGTTTGAACTCACCATGACCTTGAAAAACAAGTCGTTGAGCATCGACATACCCTCACAACCGATCTATGCGCATATCGACAGGGAGGCTATCACCAAGATTATATCGAATCTCTTCAACAACGCTCTGAAATACTCGCTCTCCAAGATTGCTATCTCTCTCTCGGCCGATGATAAGAATTTCCGTCTGCAGGTGGTGAGCGACGGCAATAAGATAAAGGGTGAGGATGTCTTCAAGATTTTCATGCCCTTCTATCAGGTCGACAAGAATAACGACAACAAGGGTGTGGGTATCGGACTCCCTCTCACCCGGACTCTTGCCTCTATGCATGGCGGCTCGATAGAACTGGAGAATATCGAGGGGCCTGACAATACGTTCGTACTGACAATCCCCTTGGTGAGGGAGGGACTGGAGGTGTCGGAGACCGACCTCAACCCTACTATGGCCGAATATGTGATGGAGGATGAGACAGCTCTGACTGCCAATCCGGAGGGGTATTCCCTCCTCTTTGTCGACGACAATGAGGAGATGCGCAATTTCCTCAGCGAGCAGCTATCGAAATCGTTTGTGGTGGAGACAGCCGCCGACGGCAAGGAGGCTCTCGAAAAACTTGACGGCGGGAAATTCGATATCATCGTCACCGACATTATGATGCCGGAGATGGATGGCTACGAACTCTGCCGCACCATAAAGGAGAATCCTGACCTGAGCCATATACCTGTGGTGTTCCTCACTGCCAAGAACGACCTCGAAAGCAAGGTCAAGGCATTGAAGATCGGAGGCGAATCTTATATCGAGAAACCCTTCTCCATTAAATATTTCCGCCAGCAGGTCATGGCACTCCTCGATAACCGCCGTCATGAACGTAAGGCTTTCCTTAACAAGCCTTTCTTCACCGTTGACAACATGAAACTGAACCCCGGCGACGAGGAGTTCATGAATCAGGTGGTCGACCTCATCAAGAAGAATATCAGCGACGAGAATTTCAGTGTGGAGGCTATGGCCGACACGCTCTGCATGAGCCGTTCGTCGCTGCTCCGTAAGATCAAGACCATCTATAACCTCTCGCCTGTGGAGCTTATCCGCCTGGTGCGGCTCAAGAAGGCGGCTGAGCTGATTCAGGAGGGTAAATACCGTATCTCGGATGTTTGTTATATGGTGGGAATCAATTCATCATCATATTTCAGCAAGCTCTTCTACAAACAGTTCGGCCTCACCCCGAAGGCGTTCGAGAAGCAATGCCAGAAGAATACCCATATAATACTCACCACATCCAGCAATCCCACATCTTCCAGGAAGGATGACGCGGAGGAGAATAGTGATGAGGAATAATTGATAATAAGCACAAAAGAGAACAAACCGACATATCATGAATATAAGATCAGCAGGAATGGCAGCCGTCATTCTTCCGATGGCTATGTCAGCCACAGTAAAACTACCTAACTACATCACCCCGAATATGGTGATGCAGCATGACACTACAATGACCGTTCCCGGCTATGCCAAGCCGGGGGCTAAGGTCACCGTATCACCTTCATGGACCACTTCACCTCTGACCACGAAGGCCGACGCCGACGGACGTTTCTCGGTGGAGGTGCCCACACCCGCTCCGGGGGGACCATTCTCGATTGAATTCAACGACGGTGAACCGCTGGTTATAGACAATCTGCTATCGGGTGAGCTCTGGCTCTGCTCGGGGCAGAGCAATATGGAGTTCCCTATCAGGGGATGGATTGAGGTGATGGATGCCGATCATGTGATTGCCACTGCCAATAACCCTGACATACGTCTGCTGCAGGTGAGAAAAACAACTGCCTATACTCCGCAGGAGGATGTGCAGACAAATATGGGGGGTTGGGTGCAGGCCGCATCAAACACTATGGATTTCTCGGCCATAGCCTACCTCTTCGCGAAGGAATTGCGCGATGAGCTCAAGATGCCTGTGGGCGTGATTGACGCCACATGGGGTGGAACGCCTGCCGAGGCGTGGACCGCGGCCGAATATCTTGAGGGTATCAAGGGATTCGAGAATGAACTCGACGCGCTGAAACGAACCGGGGGTGACCCGGCCCAACTGAAAGCCGATTATGAGAGACGCCTCAACGACTGGATGGCTCTCGCACGCGACGGTGGAAACACCCCCGACCCTGCCAAACCTCTTAGCAAAGGTCAGAGTAAACCGGCCGGATATTTCGAACATATCGGCTGGGGTAACAGCTTCGACGGTATAGTATGGGCGCAGAAAACTATTGATGTGCCCGCTGAATTGGCCGGGAAAGACCTGACCCTCAGTCTCGGGGCTATCGATGATGCGGATGTGACATGGTTCAATGGCACTGAGGTGGCCCGCGGAAGCGGTTACAACACTCCCCGCGTATACACCGTGCCGGGGAAGTTGGTGAAGGCCGGTGAAAATCTTATCACCATACGCATCTCTGATTTCGGCGGCGAGGGTGGTTTCGCCGGACCGACCGATCAGATGAAGGGTGAGATTGCCGGTGTGACACTCCCCCTCTCCGGCAACTGGATATATGAGACGGGGGTGGATTTCTCCTCCCTTCCGCAGAAACCCGCCTCTGTGGAGGGTTCAAGCTATCCCTCTGTGCTTTACAACGCCATGCTCTCACCCCTTCATAATCTCCCCATCAAGGGTGTGCTGTGGTATCAGGGTTGCGCCAATGTTGGTCGCGGCGAGCAGTATGAACCCCTATTCCAGGCTCTCATAAACAATTGGCGTGAGCTCTGGGGATATGATTTCCCCTTCTATTTCGTACAGCTTGCAGGCTGGCTCCAGCCGCAAACCGTGCAACCTGACTCGGAATGGGCTGCCCTGAGAAACGCACAGAGCAAGGCTCTTACCCTCCCCAACACCGCTATGGTAAGCGCGATCGACCTCGGCAATCCGGGCGACATACACCCGCAGAACAAGCAGGAGGTGGCCCATCGTCTCGCCATGACGGCGCTCAACCGCGACTATGGCCGCTCTGACCTGGTATGCACCGCTCCGCGTTGCATAGGGAGCAAAAAATCGGGCAACCGGATTATCATTACTTTCGACGGGGATGTCCATCCCACCTCTTCGGCTGTGATAGGTTTCATCATAGGCGACAGCAAGGGGAATTTCACCCAGGGTATGACCGAGATGCCTGACAGCCGCACCATCATAGTCTCATCGCCTCAGATAAAGAATCCTGACCGTGTGCGCTATGACTGGGCCGACTATCCGAATGGCAATCTTTATGGTGCCACCGGCCTCCCGGTAGCCCCCTTCGCTACTGATAAATAATAAGTTTGACGTCCAAATACAATAACCATTATATGAAACTCAACATTTTCTCCCTTCTCCTCCCTCTGGCGGCAATATCAGCGAATGCCGAGGATATCGTGATCTCGACCGATAATACGGGACTCGTATTCAATGTGGCCGACGATGGCCGTCTCTACCAGAAGTATTTTGGCAAGAGACTCGCCAATCCGGCCGACTATGCCCAGCTGCCGAACGGTCCTGAGGCGTACATCACCAATGGCATGGAGGATTATTTCGAGCCGGCCCTCCATATCAACCATGCCGATGGCAACAAGTCGACTCTCCTCACCTATACCGGCCATAAGAGAAGCACTCTTGCCGACGGTTCGCAGCAGACTGTGATCTCGCTTACCGACAAGGAGTATGGCGACAACGTGGATCTCTATTTCATTGCCTATCCAGAGGAGGATATCATAAAGACCTATACCGAGATAACCAACGGTGAGAAGAAACCCATACAGCTTGAGAAGTATGCCTCATCGCTGCTTCACTTCAACCGCGACCATTATTACCTCACCCAGTATAACGGCGACTGGATCGCTGAGGTGCAGCCTTCGGAGACTGAGCTGAAATTCGGCAAGAAGGAGCTCGATACAAAGCTCGGCACACGTGCCAATATGTTTGTGAGCCCTTTCTTCCAGGTAGCGCTCGACACCCCCGCTCAGGAGAATGCGGGTGAGGTATTGGTGGGCACTCTCGGCTGGACCGGTAACTTCCGTTATACTCTCGAAGTGGATAACTTAGGACGCCTGCGTGTTATTTCCGGTATAAATCCCTATGCCTCGGCCTATACCTTGCAGAAGGGTGAGAAGTTCACCACCCCTGAATTTATATTCACCCTCAGCGGCAATGGCAAGGGTGAGGCGAGCCGCAATTTCCATGACTGGGCCCGCAAGTATCAGGTGCATAAGGGTATGGACGACCGCATGACCCTCCTCAACAACTGGGAGGCTACCTATTTCGATTTCAATGAGGATAAGCTTATCGAGCTTATCAAGGGTGCCAAGGAATTGGGCGTGGATATGTTCCTGCTCGACGACGGCTGGTTTGCCAACAAGTATCCGCGCCATAGCGACACCCAGGGTCTTGGCGACTGGGATGAGACCGCCGATAAACTCCCCAACGGCATAGGCCGTCTCACTGAGGAGGCCAAGAAGCAGGGTGTGAAGTTCGGCCTCTGGATTGAGCCGGAGATGGTGAACCCGAAGAGTGAGCTTTACGAGCAGCATAAGGATTGGGTGATCACTCTCCCCAACCGCGACGAGTATTATTTCCGCAATCAGTTGGTGCTCGACCTCGCCAATCCGAAGGTTCAGGATTATGTGTTCGGCGTTGTGGATAAGCTGATGACGAAGTATCCCGATATCGCGTTCTTCAAATGGGACTGCAACTCTCCGATCACCAACATCTACTCAAATTATGAGAAGGACCAGAATCATCTCTATGTGGATTATGTGCGCGGATTATATAATGTGCTCGACCGTATCCAGGCCAAGTATCCCGACCTTCGCATGATGATGTGTTCGGGCGGGGGCGGACGCACCGACTATGAGGGACTGAAGTACTTCACCGAGTTCTGGCCCAGCGACAACACCGACCCCGTTGACCGTCTCTACATCCAGTGGGGTTACTCACAGATCTTCCCTGTCAAGACACAGTGTGCCCACGTCACAACCTGGAACAAGCAGGCTTCGGCCAAGTTCCGCACTGACGTGGCCATGATGGGTAAGCTCGGTTTCGATATTAATCTGCATGACCTCTCGGCTGATGACCTGAAGTTCTGTCAGAACTCAATCAAGGAGTATAACCGTCTGAAACCTGTGATTCTCGACGGCGACCAGTACCGTCTCGTATCCCCCTATGACGGCAACCATACCTCCACAATGTTTGTGGGTAAGAATAAGAAGCAGGGCGTGGTGTTCGCGTTCGACATCTTCCCGAAGAATGTGGAGCATCTCACCAATGTGAAGATGCAGGGTCTCGACCCCAAGGCTACATATAATGTAAAGGAGATATGCAAGAGCGATGCCTCTTCGAGCGAGGTGGGGAATTACTCGGGCGATTATCTTATGACGGTCGGTCTTCCGATGTTCACCACAGGCCGTATGTCGAGCCGTATCTATGAACTTAGCGCCCGTTAACCATCCCTTCATGCTCATTTTTTATGAAAGTTTTGAATATAGCATTGGCGTTATCGATTGCGGCGGCAGCTTCCGGCACAGCCTCGGCAGGTAACTTCACAAAATATGTCAACCCCTTTATCGGCACAGGGCCGATAGAGGGGGGACTCTCCGGCAATAACTATCCCGGTGCAACCATGCCGTTCGGTATGGTGCAGCTGAGTCCTGACACCCACGAGGCCCCTGACTGGTTTAACGCCTCCGGTTATGACCATAACGACAGCCGTATCTATGGCTTCAGTCACACCCGCCTCAGCGGAACGGGTGCCTCCGATCTGATCGACATCCTGATTATGCCCACAACGTCTGACCTGCGCGTGTCATCGTTCAGCCACGATGAGGAGGAGGCTAAACCGGGTTATTATAAGGTGAGACTCGCCGATGAGGGTGTAACCGCCGAACTTTCGGCTACTACCCATGCCGGAATACACCGCTATTCCTACCCCGCCGGAAAGGAGCGTAAGCTGTGGCTCGACCTTGACCATTCGGCACAGAAAGGGAGCTGGGACCGCCGTATCATCAATGCCCAGATCCGGCAGACCGGTCCCAATACTCTCGAAGGATACCGCGTTATTACCGGATGGGCCAAATTGCGCAAGATATACTTCGTAATAAATTTCTCCGAACCTATCGGGGAGATGCAACTCTTTGACGGTGATGGCCGTGAGTATGCCGATGGTGTGTCGAACGTAATCAACGGTCGCGCACCACGTGCCCTCCTCTCTTTCGGCAAGGATGGTAAACCTGTGACGGCCAAGGTGGCGCTGAGTGGCGTGAGCATAGCCAACGCCCGTGAGAATATGGCAGCCGAAGCCCCCGGTTTCGACTTCGACAGTTACGTGGCCGCCGCTGACAAGGTCTGGGACAATCAGTTGGGTAAGATTGAGGTGGAGGGTGATCCGGAACGTATGACCACCTTCTACACTGCCCTCTATCACATGATGATTCAGCCTAACACCTTCTCCGATGTAAACGGTGAGTGGATGACACCTGATTATTCTGTGGCGAAGGTGCCGCAGGGTGAGAAGCAATACACCACTTTCTCACTGTGGGATACCTACCGTGCCGCCCATCCCCTCTACACGATACTTGAGCCGGAACTGACACGCGATTTTGTAAACAGCATGATACGCCATTACGATTATTACGGCTATCTCCCGATATGGCATCTATGGGGGCAGGACAACTATTGCATGATTGGCAACCATGCCATTCCGGTAGTGGCTGACGCTGTGCTGAAGGGTATTCCGGGTATCGACACGGCCAAGGCTTATGAGGCTGTCACGAACAGCTCCACACAGTCGCATCCTAATTCCCCCTTCCATGTGTGGGAACAGTATGGATATATGCCGGAACCGTTGCAGACTCAGTCGGTATCCATAACACTGGAGATGGCTTTCGATGACTGGTGTGCCCAACAGATGGCTCTGTTGGCGGGAGATTCAGAGAATGCCGCACGTTTCGGGAAGCGGGCTCAGTTCTACCGGAATCTCCATAATCCGGCCAACAACTTCTTCGCGCCGAAAGATGAGAATGGGAACTGGATGGAGCCTTTCGACCCGCTGAAATATGGGGCCAATGGTGGCAATCCCTTCACAGAGGGGAATGCCTGGCAGTATTACTGGTATGTTCCTCACGATGTGGAGGGACTCATTGAGCTGACAGGGGGAAAGAGAGCATTTGTTGACAAACTCGACACCTTCTTCACATTGACCGACACCTCCGGCGAGAAGAATGACAATATCTCCGGTCTTATCGGACAGTATGCCCATGGCAATGAACCGAGTCATCATGTGGCCTATCTCTACAACTACGCCGGAGAGCCGGCCAAGACCCAGGAGATGGTACACCGTATCGTGACAGAGCTTTATAACAATGAGTTCAACGGCTATGCCGGGAATGACGACTGCGGAGAGATGTCAGCCTGGTATGTATTCTCGGCCATGGGCTTCTATCCCGTGAATCCCGCCGGGGGCACATATTCAATCGGCACCCCACTCTTTGACCGCTGCACCCTGCACCTCCCCGACGGTAAGGACTTCACCATAACCGCCAACCGTAAGCGGAGCGACAGCTACAAAGTGAAGCAGGTAAAGCTTAACGGCAAACCGATAAAAGACTGGACACTCCGTCACACCGACCTAACCGCCGGTGGCACCCTCGACTTCACAATGTAAACGCGCAATAAAAAACTGAAGTCCTTTAAAAAAATTTACCCTCTGGAAATCTAAATACAGGTTCTCAGAGGGTAAATTCTATAATTATGACGGTCCAGAAAAATTATTTTGAAGCCTTGAAGTTGAAGATGGGACGGATGATTGTGTCGATGCTGACAGTCGGACCGATATTGGAGATGATTTCAGCAGCAGGCTTGTACGCCATGGGAGATTCGTCACGCGTGAATTCGTTCACACTCTCAGAGTAAATCCCTTGCATTGACGCTGCAAAATCAGCCATCGTGATTTGTGCGTATGCCTGGGTACGGCTCAGCACCCTACCCGCACCGTGTGGCGCGGAACAGTTCCAGTCGGGATTACCCTTCCCGGTGCAGATAAGCGAGCCGTCGCGCATGTTTAGCGGGATAATGCAACGCTCACCTTCAGCGGCTGAAATCGAGCCTTTGCGGATAAGGTTATCATCGCTTATATAGTTGTGTACACTCTCAAATTCTTCCATCACTTTGACGTTGGTGAAGAATTTCAAGAGAATGAGCGAGATAAGTTCGCGGTTGAGGACAGCCCAGCGCTGACATATCCGCATGTCATGAAGATAATCCTCACGCGCTTCACCCTCAACGTAGCAGAGGTGGCGCGGAAGTATTGGCTCAGCATCTTTTTGAGATTTGCGCATCTTTTTGATTACGCTCTGCAGTTCAGAACGTCGTCCGGCAGCTTTGTATTCCTCGATGGTGCGTTTGATAGATTCCTCAAACTCGTCTACCCCCTCGGTCATGTGCCTGATGGCACGGTTCTGATATATGTCGGCCACCTGTTTGCCAAGGTTGCGTGACCCGGTATGGATAACAAGATACACGTTCCCCTCATCGTCCTTATCCAACTCTATGAAATGGTTACCTCCGCCAAGCGAACCGATTGCCTTGTTGATTCTGTTGGAATCCTTCAGAAAGCGATAACACCGTAGTTCAGTCACCATCTTCTTCGCCTCCCGGTAAATATCCATTTCCTTATCCACAAGCGGTTTGAAGCCAAACCTGTCTTCGCGTACAATCATCCCGGACGGCACATTCGCACGGATATGCTCATGAAAAGCGTGAAAGTCAATCTCCTCTATTTTTCCAAGCTTCAACACGCGCATACCGCACCCGATGTCAACGCCGACAATATTGGGAATCACCTTGTCACCAAGGTTACCGGTGAAACCTATGACGCAACCGGCTCCGGCATGGACATCAGGCATTATGCGAATCTTTTTGTCGCCGAATACCTCTACCGAGAGTAGTTCACGAATCTGCGCCAATGCACTTTCTTCAATGTTGTCTGTGAAAATCTTCACATCACATCCAGCTATAGTCTTCATATTCCATTCATTTATTTGATTGCGCTACAAAATTATATAGCTACTGCGCAATTAGTTTGCGCAGATTAAATTAATTTTAGTAATTTAGCGGAAAATTTTATGGCACAGAACAAAAACGCACTGTTGAGATACCGTACCATCGACCGATGTCTGCGTAACACCGGACGGAGATGGACACTGCAAGACCTTGTGGACGCTTGTAGCGATGCGCTATATGAATATGAAGGGAAGCAGAACTTGGTCAGTACCCGCACAGTACAGCTCGATATTCAGATGATGCGCTCTGATCGACTCGGCTATGAGGCGCCGATTGAGGTGTATGATAAGAAATATTACCGCTATGCAGATCCGGATTATTCAATTAGCAACCGTCCACTCTCGCAACATGACATCGATGTGTTGAACCGTACCATCGACCTACTGCGGCAGTTTGACGAGTTCGACCGGTTCCACGACATGGTAGATGTGGTGAGCCGGCTGCAGGATAAAGTAGCTTCCGCAGTCAGCCGTCGTCCGATTGTCGACTTTGAACGCAATCCGAATCTTAAGGGATTGGAGCATCTTAATCCGCTTTACGACATCATTGCCAATCGTCAGACCGTCTGTATCAACTATCGTTCGTTCAACGCGCGTAAGCCGGTCCCTTATATCCTGTTTCCATATCTATTGAAAGAATACCGCAACCGGTGGTTTGTGTTCGGTTCACGTGCCGGCGACATGAAACTGTTCAATCTTGCCCTTGACCGCATAGTAGGCTTCCATCTCTGTCCGGATATTCCTTATAAGGAGAATCCCGATTTCAGTGAAGACTATTTCGCTGATGTCGTAGGTGTAACCAAACATGGACGAACGAAAAGAGAGAGAATCGTCTTGAGAGCCGACAATTCCCAGGCAAGTTATATTCTCACAAAGCCCATCCACTCCTCACAACGTCTTATAGAGAAGAACAAGGCTGATGGGTCAATGACATTCGAACTGGAAGTAGTGGTAAACTATGAGCTGACAACCCAGCTCATCGGATTCGGTGACGGAATCAAAATCCTTGAGCCGCTTTCACTCGCCAGGCAGTTGAGCGATATTTTTAGGAGAGCTTCAAGTCTCTATTCAGAATGATTATCCTCTAAAGAAAGACGGCAGGAAGAAGAGTTTCTTCCCGCTGCCATTTCCTTAGCGAGGTGAATGCTATCAGATTTGGAAAGACAAGGAAATATTTGTATTTTTGTAAAAAATAAAATAATGAGATTATGGAAAAGAGCAACAGCTATATAAGGTTTGATTGGGCCATGAAGCACATGCTTCGTGACAAGGCCAATTTCGGTATATTGGAGGGGCTCATATCGGTTTTGCTCAACGACGACGTGAAGATTGTCGAGATTCTGGAGAGCGAGTCAAACCAGGAGAGCGACACCGACAAGTTCAACCGTGTGGACATAAAGGCGAAGAACAGCAAGGGGCATCTAATCATTGTTGAGGTCCAGCTCACCCGTCAGCTCTACTATCTGCAGCGCATACTCTACGGCACATGCAAGGCTATAACGGAACATATCGATATCGGGGACAAGTATGATCAGGTGAAGAAGGTGTATTCAATCAGTATCCTATACTGTGAATATGGTCAGGGTGATGACTATGTGTATCATGGTGAGACCGTTTTCAAAGGGATACACACCGGAAACAATCTTCGTGTCAACACAAAAGAGAACGGTGTGATTGTGCAGCATCTGCCCAGGGAAGTTTTTCCCGAATACTATCTTCTCCGGGTGAATACGTTCGACAAGAAACCGGAGACATATCTTGACGAATGGATGGCCTATCTCAAGACCGGTACAGTGAAGGATGACACCCATGCACCCGGTCTGGCGCAAGTGAAGGAGAAACTACGAATCCTGTCAATGACTCCCGAGCAGAGAAGGGCATACGATGAGCACATGGACAACATAATGGTTCAGAATGATGTCCTCGACACAGCTCGCGATGAAGGTAGAGCGGAAGGGCTGGCTGAGGGCAGAGCCGAAGGTAAAGCCGAAGGTCGAGCTGAAGGTCGAGCTGAAGGTAGAGCCGAGGGTAGAGCCGAAGCCATGGAAATCATGATTCGTTCAATGTATGAGAACGGCTTGTCATTAGACACTATAGCCACCGTTGCTAAAACATCAACTGACCGGGTAAGAGCAATTCTTGGTCTTTGACCAACCACACTATATCCTGACCACTGAATATGAAACACGCCGCATCCCCCTTCCGGAATGCAGCGTGTTAATTTGTAAAATCCCACCGATTTCACTACTTTTGTAATTCAAAATGAATAAACAATGAGACTGGTAATTCAAAGGGTGATGGAATCTTCCGTAGCTATCGACGGAACGGTGTATAATGCCATCGGCAAAGGGCTGATGGTGCTTGTAGGTGTGGAGAACGGCGACACCCCCGCCGACGTTGACTGGCTCGTAGGCAAGACTGCCGGGATGCGTATCTTCGATGATGAGAACGGGGTGATGAACCGCTCTGTGGCGGACATCGACGGCGAGGTGCTCGCCATAAGCCAGTTTACACTGACTGCCTCCACAAAGAAGGGGAACCGTCCGAGCTATATACGTGCAGCCGGACACGACCTTGCCGTGCCATTATATGAAATGTATTGCAACAAACTGTCTGACGCATTAGGTAAACCGGTGAAGAGAGGTGTCTTCGGTGCAGATATGAAAGTCTCCCTTATCAATGATGGTCCGGTGACAATAGTCATCGACTCCCGTCTGAGGGAGTAGTGGAGATGGCGAACTTTTGCTGCATCTGTTACGTTTTAGATTCAGAGTGCATGCTATTGACACACTCTGAAATAGCATTTGCTAATCTGCTTGAGCAGCAGCCAAATCTTTATTTATTTTACTATGGAATACACTGAAGCTATTAACTCCACCCCTGTCGTACTGGTAGAATTTTTTGCTACATGGTGCGGACACTGCCGCCAGATGGAACCCGTTATGGCGCAAATCAAGGAATTGCTCCAAGGCCAGGTCGACGTATATCAACTTGACATAGACCTCAACCAGCAACTTTCAGACACAGAGAAAATCACCGGCACACCCACCTTTATTATATATAAAGATGGAAAACCGGTATGGCGTGAGAGCGGCGAACTGGAAGGTCAGTTCCTTCTCGACAAGATCCAATCTTTCATGTAATGGCAAATCCTACCGTGTCACATTCCCTGATTAATGATTATCTCGATGCCCTCGGTGTACCCCACACCTCCGGCTATTCTGAGAAACGTGTCAAGGGTATGCCGTTCAAGACATTGTTCGGTCTGTCGAAATTGCTTGAGGAGTATGGAGTGAAATCAGAAGGCTACTATCTTGCCGACAAGAGAGAGATTCTGGAAATCACCCCTCCTTTCCTGGCCAACACCCCTTTAGGGGTGACAATAGTCATGAAGACCACTCCATCTTCCGTCACCTATCTGTCGCAAGGAGCAAGCGAGACCATGCCTTTGCAGGAATTCTGTAAAGCATGGGACGGAAACGTGATGCTCTCTTTTCCTGAGGCGGATGCCCAGGAACCTGATTATCCGCTCCATGCAAGGATTGAGTTCCTCATGAAGGCGAAGAAATGGGTGCTCGCTTTCGCGTGTGCGGTCATCTTCACCTATCTCTTCATCATCAATGGCCTTTATGCACATCTCTCCATCATTTTTATCTCTGTTATAGACATAGCAGGATTGTATCTTACTTATCTGTTGGTGCAGAAATCTCTCAAGATTCACAATCCTACAGCCGACCGTGTCTGCAAGGTGCTTGAGGAGGGTGGTTGCGACAGTATCCTGCAACTCAGCGCTTCGAAATTCTTCGGCCTGTTTGGATGGAGTGAGGTTGGGTTCGCCTATTTCTCGGTGAGTCTGTTCTCCCTGCTTCTACTGCCGGATATATGGCCCTGGCTCGCCCTGTGCAATCTATGTTGCCTCCCCTTCACTTTCTGGAGTATCTGGTATCAGAAATTCAGAGCCAAGAAATGGTGTACGCTCTGCGTGTGCGTGCAGGGATCGTTATGGCTCCTCTTTTTCTGCTATCTCTTCGGCGGATGGCTCCGCATGGCCTGGCCACTCTCCTGGAATTTCTTTATCCTCGGACTCACCTATCTGGCAGTAATGTTAGGATTGAACGCCTTAATGCCACTTATTGAGAAAGATTCTGATTGAGGATTCCGATTAATAAGAATTGACTTAATAGAGAATGAACTTGGAAATATATAGAACCAATCCCTATGAAAAAGGTGAAAAACATACCTCATCCCGAATTAAAATCGGCCCGACAACTGAAGCCACTTGAATTAAACGCCTTTCAAATTGAAAAACGGCACACAATTTTGACCCCTGAGCAGCTTGAGCGACTCGCGAAAGGCTCAAAAAAGTAAAATTTTATTCATGTGATTATGTGCAAGTTACAAGACATACTAAGAAATTCTTTAAAATTTATTGCCGAAAAATTTGCAAGGAATCAAAAAAGTGCGTAACTTTGCATCGCTTTAATCAAGAACCCCCGCACTCAATGAAACACTTGAAGCGATGGTATCAAGCCTCAGGAGTGAGGTGAGTTTCTGAACGGCAACCCCCGCCGATACCGGTTGGTCTTGATTAAGCTTATTATATCGGGGTGTAGCTCAGCCCGGTTTAGAGTACGCGTCTGGGGGGCGTGTGGTCGCAAGTTCGAATCTTGTCACCCCGACTAAACCAACCGAACGGTGTTTGATTAAAATCAAACACCGTTCTTTTTTACCCATCCTCCCCGACACAGCATCTCCTCCCATCCACAGCCTCTCCCATACGCAGACGCTCCCATACGCAGTCCCTCCCCTACACGGCCGCTCCCACATCTAAGCGCGGGGTTCCGCCTCTGGACTGCCTCTGGGAAACCCAGCAAGAGCTGGGAAGCCCTGAAGACGCCCACAGACACACCTGCTGAGGGCTTCAGGCACCTGAAAGCTTCAGGCAGCTGAGGGCTTTGCGTGTGTGGAGAGGATTAAAAAATCTTTATCATGAATGCATTTTCTGTTCTACCGAATTTAGAAATTTATAACAAGAGCCATCAGAATCGAGGCTTCAATGACAACCAGAGCATCAATGACGGCCGAAGCGTCAGTGACAGCCGAAGCATCCATGACAGCCGGGGCATCAGTGACGGCCGAAGCATCAGTGACGGCCGAAACGTCAATGAGAGCCGAAGCGTCAGTGACGGCCGAGGCGTCAGTGAGAACCGGTGTCTTAAACGGGCATTCTGGCATGATTACCATTCCCATCGCATCTATATGCTCACGCTTATGAAGCATCCCGGCATTCCGGATTTTAGCGTAATCGAAGGTGGTGAAAAGGATGGCAAGATTACTGCGCAGGCTTTCCCGACACGGGTGGGCCTCGAAATCAGAAAAGCTATCAAAGATTTGCCTATACATTTTCCGGAAGCGAGAATCTTACAATTCGTCTGTATGCCCGACCACCTGCATCTACTGATAGAGATTATCCGCCGTACCGATTACCATCTTGAAGAATTGGTGAATGCCTTCACCCAGAGATGCTCTTACCGTTATAGCGGCTTTCTTTTAGAAAAGTGCGGGTTTCAATTTAACGGCAATATTTTCTGTGACGGATTTCACGACAGAATTCTAAGCGAGCAGAATCAGCTGGACATTCTCTTCAATTACATCCGCGACAATCCACGTCGTTTATATCTGCGCAGATGCCATCCGGAATATTTCAGGAATGCCCTGTTATGCGTCGCCTCTGAAAAGATTTTTGGTGTCTATGGGAATCTGTGCCTGCTTGAACATCCATATAAGACTGTGGTAAGATTCAGCCGACGGTTCAGCGAGGAGGAACTCTCGGCTCATAAACGGAGCTGGTGGGAAACTATCCGTAGCGGAGGAGTGCTTGTATCCCCCTTCATACACCCTATCGAAAAAGAATGCCTGCAACTTGCACTCCAGCACGGCGGAAAAATCATCTGGATTACCAACCATGGCTTTACCCCTCGGTGGAAACCATCCAAAAGCTACACGGACCCACTATCTTCGGGCCAAATTCTATTCGTGGGGTCAAAAGAATACACGCCGGCCCGAGAGGAGTTATCACGACAAGTCTCGTTGGAGATGAACAGAACCGCCACTTTCATCTCAACCCTCAAAAAAGATGACTATAGATTCAGACAGTACCTCCTCAAGTGAAGAGAGCCGCCCTAAAAGCAGCTCTCAATAACGAAGCCGACTCTCGGTAAGAGAATCGGCTTCCAAGAAACAATTTAAATTTAACTTACTCTAATTTCGGCAGAAGGGGTTATTTCGCGAATTTTACGGTGACTGAGCCGTCGGCGGTGTGTACTCTTGCCACAAACATACCTTTCGGCAACGACGCCAATGATACTGTGGCAGTCTCTGAACGAGCCACCTGTGAGCCATCCATTGTGTAAAGTATCACCTCCTTGACATCATCGGCCAGAACACGCAGCATATCACCCTCAATCGAGAGTCGCACTTCCGGAGCAACCTCCGTTATGCCGACCCCTGTGCTTATAATCTGCACGTCGCCGTAAAGGCCGAAGTTGTCGAGAATCATAGCCTCACCGTTGGTGGTGCGCACATTCACAGCCACGTATATCTTCTCTCCATTATACTTCCCGAGGTCGATGCCACGCGTCTGAGGCATTATATTCTCAGAACTTACCGACAGCTCCGTGCTGTAATTATACCACACGTCGTCAGATTTCGAAACCTTCACATCATACTTTTCAAGATACTTCGGATTATACGAGTTGGCATTCCAGATGAAACAAGCATCCTCACCTGTGACGGTGATCTGAGGAAGCACAATCCATCGGTCGGCTGAACGGTCTTCAGTAAACCAAGTGTTGACTGCAAGAGCATGATGCCCAAGCACCGGATGTTCGAGAGCGAAGATTCCGAAGCCCTCCTCATTGAATTCCGTACCCTCTGTATCGGGATGATTCACCGCACTGTCCTCCACACGATATGTAAGGTCATCGGGGAGCTGGCCATCCTCAAAATCCCAGAGCTTCACCGCATCAGTGACATACTTGAACTCAATCTCCTGCACATTATTCGAGAGATTGTTATCAGCATCACAGACAGCCTCCACTTTCATTGTATGCACACCGGACTGGATATTATCGAGCAGGCCGGCAATCTTCAGATCAAGCAGCTCCATTGCCCTGATGGCATACTCCTTGGCATATACCTGTGCTCCGTCAATAGATATATTGATATTGGCAACCGCATCCACAATGCCCACATTCTGAAGAGAAAAAGCGACATCCCTGATGTTACCCTCGCGCAGATAATAAGCCGGCGATGAGATCTCGCCAACAATCATATCAAACGAATTGGCGTCCACCTCCTCGATTGACACATCGTCAATACATATCCAGTTCTCATCGGCATCGCTGAAGCTATAGAACCCGAAGTAGATATCAGCATCCTCCTTGAGGTCTATGATATGGATAGCCTCCTTATAAGTAGGATCAACCAGCGGATCATACTCAGCAATCACATTGGTCATAGCCTCCGGTGTCGGCTGGGTGCCGTAACATACGCGCAGACGTTCAGGGTGCCCATCGGTAGCGGAATACCAATACCGGAATACGTAATGACCTGCCTTCATCTTCACCGGCTCAAGGAAAGCCCAGTCATCGCCGGCATTCTCCTTATCATAGTTATACGCCAGACAGCCGTAGCCTGTTCTCGCGAAACTGCCGAACCAGCCGCCGTCTATATTGATTCCCCAGTCGCCTGAATCATTATTGAGGTTCAGGAAGGTGATACCAGACGTATCCTCATCCGGCTCGAATCCCATGAAATATGGCACGGTAGCCGGAGCTATATGGCGCACCTTCGCCTCGGCTGCATCATTTGCCGGATTAAGGTCATCGGGATGAATGGTCCACGCCTTGAGGGCATACGTCTTATGCCCCACCGAGAGGTCAGCCTTGGCGGCGAAAGAATACGTGACAGTCTCACCCATGGGGAGCGCCATCTCAACATGTTCAACCACCGGATCCATTCCATCGACAGAGTATGCCACGTCGAAAGAGTCCATATCCACCTTTCCAAGGTTTTCCACCTCAACAGTGACTGTCTCCTCACCCATATTCTCACCCGATACAGGGCTTACAAAACCGGCCACTCGGAGATCCACAGGATTTGAAGCCTCAAGCACCGACACGTTATTGATATATAAGCGGAATTTATCAGGAGCCGACACGCAATGGAATCCGATATACATCGGTCCGGCCTTGGCATCGACAAACACCAGGTTGCCGGCCTCATTGTCAAGCACCGAATCATGTGTGGCCACCATCTCCTTCATTCCCTCCACCGAGGAGCCATCACCTGTCCACACCTCGAAAGCCTCCCCATAGGAACTTCCCTTGAATGTGTAGCTGATCACATACGTGCCATCAGCCGGGATATTGACAGCGGGCGAAATCAACCAGTCGTCGCCGCTGTTCGCCGAGTTGTAACTGTAATACACGCGCGAGGGGGCGGCATCGGCCGAATAGACCCAGGTGCTTCCATCACTGTTGATGTCGAGCACGGTCCAGGCGGCAAAATCCTCCTCAGCAGCTGTTGAAAGGTCAACTGAGAAAATCTGAGAGGCGGCTACGGCACCAAACGCAAGTGAAGCCGCCACCAGAGAGGTAAAGAATCTCTTCATATAAACGGATGTTAGTTAATTATATATGCGCAAATGTAGGGAAACAATCCCCAACTACCAAACCAATCGGTGTTAAAGACCTATGAAACGGCATATATAGCAGAACATAATTACTGCCGACAAAGCCGGGAAGAGATTTTTGGGTAGGGAAAGAAGGTTTTTAAGGGATAGCAGAAGATTTTTCAGGGATAGCAGAAAATTTTTCAGGGGATCCGTCAGTATTTTTTCAGGGATGTGTGAAGTTTTTTCAGGGATGTCAGAAGATTTTTTCAGGGTGTCAGAAGATTTTTCGGGGCGCGTCAGAAGAAATTTCAAGAAAAAACAAAAAGATTTGGGGGTTTGCGGGAGGTTTTTCTTGAGGTGAAGAGGTGAAAGTTTGAAAAAAATCGGAGAGGGGGATTCAAAAATCGGGCAAAATCAGGGGGTATCGGAGGGTTGGAGGCAAAAAATCTTTCAAAAAAATTCAATTTTTATTTTAGTCAATATCAATATTTTGCGAAGAAAATGAAAAATTTCTTCAAAAAAAGTTGCTGAAAAATTTGGTCAGAATTAAAAAAGTGCGTAACTTTGCATCGCAATCGGGAAATAAACGGTAGCCCAAACGAAAGCAAAGGCCCACCGAAAGAAACGAAACGAAAGCAAAACATAATCCTGGTGTGGTAGTTCAGTAGGTTAGAATACATGCCTGTCACGCATGGGGTCGCGGGTTCGAGTCCCGTCCGCACCGCCGAGGAGAGAGGAAGAGCAGCAGCGTAAACTTAGGTTTCCTGCTGCTCTTTTTTCGTATTCTCTTTTCGAATCCGGATTCTCTCTCGGTATTCGGATTCTCCTTTAGACACTGATTTAAACAGTCGTTTCTTCGAGTGTGTTAAAGGTAGCCACCCCCTAACCCCTATTTCTGAACAGCATGATCTGCATTATAAACGGCCCCAACCTCAACCTCCTCGGCAAACGTCAGCCCGAAATATACGGCACAACCACTTTCGAGGATTACCTCTCCTCGCTGCGTGAGGCATTCCCCTCGACCGACATCGAGTATTTCCAGTCGAACTGCGAAGGTGAGATTATCGACCACATCCACCGCCTCGGATACCAGACTCCCGGTTGCACCGGAATAGTAATCAATCCCGGTGCATACGCCCATTATTCATATGCCATAGCCGATGCCATAGCCTCGATACAGCTCCCCGTCGTGGAGGTGCATATATCGAATATACACGCGCGCGATGAATTCCGCCATAAGTCGGTCACCGCCCCCGTATGCAAGGCCATGCTGTGCGGATTCGGCCTCGATGGATACCGTCTGGCCCTGACATGGCTCACAAACCGCCCGTAATCCACCACCGATCACCCATCTGCCGAAAAAATGATTGAGGAATACATTGAAGCGCATATCGACCCCGAGCCCGACGAGCTATACCGCCTTGACCGCCTCACCAATCTGCGGCTGCTAAACGGCCGCATGTGCTCGGGCCATATCCAGGGACGCCTCCTGAAGATGCTTGTGACAATGATACGCCCCGACCGCGTGCTGGAATTAGGCACATTCTCCGGCTACTCCGCCCTCTGCATGGCCGAGGGTATGGCCGAAGGCTCCACCATCGACACAATAGAGGTGGATGACGAACTCGAGGACTTTATCCGGGAGAATCTCGCCTCCTCACCCCACGGCCAGAAGGTACGTCTGCACATAGGGGATGCCAACGAGATCATGAAGCGATTCCACCCCGCGACGTTCGACCTTATCTTCATCGATGCCGACAAACGCACCTATGTGGAATATTATGAGGCTGCCCTACCCCTTCTGCGCACCGGAGGCTACATCATAGCCGACAACACCCTCTGGGATGGCCACGTGCTCGAGACAGCTCCGAAATCACCCCAGACACGCGGCATAATGCGCTTCAACGATATGGTGGCTGCCGACCCACGTGTGGAGAAAGTGATTCTCCCCCTGCGCGACGGCCTCACCATAATAAGGAAAATAAACGATAATCGCCCGGAGCGCGTTATTATATAAGACGCCCTCATTAAGAATGGGTGGCCAAACCCGAAAAATTATAAAAAACTATGGAAAGTAAACGCCAAGCCAAGATAGCACGTCTTCTTCAGAAAGACCTCAGTGAAATCTTCCGCCGCCAGACAGCCTCGCTGGGGGGTGTGATTGTGTCGGTGAGCGCCGTCAGGGTAACCCCCGACCTCAGCATCGCCAAAGCCTACCTGAGCATCTTCCCACCGGAGAAGTCGCAGGAGATTCTCGAGAATATCAAGAAACAGTCAAAGACAGTCCGCTATGAACTGGCACAGTCAGTGAAGCAGGTGCTCCGCAAATGCCCTGACCTTCAGTTCTATCTCGACGACTCTCTCGACTATATCGAAAACATCGACCGTCTGCTCGGTCCGCACAAAGAGCATTCAGAAGAAAGAAAAGAGGAGGAATGAGCCTGAGCGCACTTCCGGCGAGGATAGCCATGCGCTATCTGCGCGCGCCGAAATCACATAGCGCCGTGAGCGCAATCTCTATCGTAGCAGTGGTGGGGGTGGCTGTAGCCACCGCCGCCATTATTTGTGTCCTGTCGGTATTCAACGGGTTCAGGGGGATACTCACCGAGAAACTCGACATCCTCGCCCCTGACGTGCTGGTGACTCCGGCCCAGGGGAAAACCTTCGCCGACGCCGATTCCGTGGCCCGGATCGTGGGGGAGGTCGACGGCATACAGTTGGTGATGCCATCGGTTATCGACAACGCCCTGGCCATCGTGGGTGGCCGTGAGATGCCTATTACCCTGCGAGGTGTCGACACCGAGGTGTACGGACTGCTCACCAGCGTAGACTCCATAACGATGCAGCCCACCCGGATAGCCTCGCTCTCACCCCGCGACGCCCTCGCCTCAGTAGGCGTTGCCCGCCAGTTGGGAATCTTCGACACCGAGACGCAGATGCTGATCTTCGCCCCACGCCGCGAAGGCCGGGTGAATCTCGCCAACCCCATGGCCTCCTTTATAACCGATTCGGTAAGGGTGGCCGACGTCTTCCAGGCCCTCCAGAGCGACTACGACGAGAAGACCGTGATCTGCGACATCAACACGGCCCGCGACCTATTCCAGTATGACAATGAGGCCACCTCACTCGAAATCCAGGTGCGCCCCGGAGAGGATATCTCGAAAGTGGCGGCTGAAGTGGAGAGGAAGCTCGGACCCGGAGCCGTGGTGAAAGACCGCTTCCGGCAGCAGGAGATAAACTTCCGCATGATCTCAATCGAGAAATGGGTTACATTCCTGCTCCTGATCTTCATACTCGTCATAGCCTCATTCAACATCATAAGCACACTCTGCATGCTCATTCTTGAGAAGCAGGGCTCAATGTCGACACTCTCCGCCTTAGGCATGAACCGCCGGGCCATAGGACGCACATTCTGGTGGGAGAGCCTATTTGTGTCGCTCACCGGAGGATTGGGGGGAGTGGCCCTCGGCCTGGCCCTCTGTCTGCTGCAGCAGCACCTCGGCCTCATAAAATTGGGGGGCGACCCCGACACCATGATCCTGCAGGCCTACCCCGTGGAGGTGATATGGACCGACGTTCTCATAGCCCTTGCACCGGTGGTAGTGATCGGTCTCATCACGGCCTGGACAGCCTCGGCCTTTGCCCGCTCAAGAATAAGATAATCAGAAGTTTTTACAATTTTACTACAATTTCATACGATATTACCACCCATCCACACGGCAACAGTTTGGCATATTTCGGTTTTTGAGTAATTTTGCGCCGTGCGTGGTCAGCCCCCTCCGGAGCGGTCCATGCGCATCAGATTCTTACATAACACTAATCTATGACGCATACTTTCTCATGAACCGATTCTTCAGAAACCTACTGCTTCTCCTCACGGTAGTCTTCGCCTCCTGTTCCGACAGACAGAGCGAGCCGGATTTTCCGGCCGAGGGTGAGGACACATTCATCGGTCCGCACGTGTCGATTGTAATGGGTGCCGAGACGTCACGTCTGCAGGCAGGCGACATCACCCTTGCAATCCAGGCGCCCGACGGATCCATCATCAGCCGCACGGCTCGACACCGGCGCGACGGCGACACATCCACCATCACCATGGGACGCGGTCTCACGGAGGGTACCTACCGCCTCCTTTCCGCCACCTATCCCAACCATGACAGCAATCCCGACTACGTGGCCGAGTTCCCCTATGCGGAATTCGGTCTGGGAAGCCGCATAGAGGTCACCGGCGACGGAATCAAGGTGACCGATCCCTATAACCCCACCCTCGGATATGCCGGACGGGGCACCAAGGAGTCGCCCTACATCGTGTCGAGCGGTTCACACATCTTCAATCTGATGATGACCGTCAACGACTACGACTCAAACACCGACATAACCCCCTCGACCTACTTCGAGCAGGTATGCGACATCGACATGAAACAGATGTCGCGCAGCTGCGACATGGAATATGGCTGGCTCCCCATAGGATCCGACACCAACACCCCCTTCCGCGGAGTCTACCTCGGCAACGGCTACAAAATCACCAACCTCCTCATCAACCGTCCCAAATCGTCAGGTCTGGGACTCTTCGGCTACCTCCTTGACGCCACAATCGATGGCGTGCATATGGTGAACTGCTCCGTCACCGGAGAGTTCGCCGTCGGCACTGTGGCCGGAGCCGTAATCGACACCGGAGGCTCACATCGCTCCAAGGCCACCTTCACCAACTGCGTGGCCGAGAACTGCACCGTACAGGGTGACGCCACCTCAAGCGCATTGGGCGGGATACTTGGCGCCATCGACATGCACGCCACGGCCCTGCTTGCCGGGTGTGCCGCCGACGGTGGCAAACTCGACGGCGGCATGAACATAGGGGGCATAATGGGTGGCGGGGGCCTCTACTCATCAGTCATGATAAGCGGATGCCGCAACAGCGCGTCAGTCACCTCTCGCTATTCAGGCGCCGGAGGTATGGTGGGCACCACCGACACACTCAGCATGACCGGATGCACCAACACGGCACGCATAACCGGAGCCACCGACATGGGGAAGACCTCAGTAGGTATAGGAACCGGAGGGATGGTCGGGGGTGCCGGAATGTCAGCCTTCACCGGGTGTGTCAACACCGGAGAGGTATCCGGCTACGAAGGTGTCGGCGGCATTATCGGGAGCACCCGAGTGCGGGGCTCAGCCGACGAAGCCTACATCTACAATCAGGCCACCGTGCGCTATTGCGCCAACAAAGGCGCGGTAAGCGGCGAGAACTTCGTGGGTGGTCTCGGAGGAGAGGCCCAGTTCGGGTCATACGGCGTAATCAACACTGCTCCGGTAACAGCCCGCAGCTACGTAGGGGGGATATGCGGCTCATCATCAGTAGGTGTGATCCATAATTCGGTCAACACCGGAACGGTGAGCGGCGAGCGATATGTGGCCGGAGTGCTCGGCAAGACCACCTGGGGCTCACTGGCCATATGCCAGAATATGGGAGCCGTCTCCGGCTCAGCCGGGAATACGGGAGGTGTGCTGGCATTGGCAGGTAACAACACTGTGGTGCATTACTGCTCGAATTTCGGCGATGTCACCGGGCCCTCCAATCATCCCGTAGGGGGTCTGATAGCCGAAATCGGCGACCCCCGCGAATGGACAGCCATGAACATTGCCGAATGCGTGGTGGGCTCAATGGAGATTGTGATGGCCTTCGCCGGCCCGGCACTCGCCGTGGTGGAGACTGCCGTCGAGATGGCCGAGGCCGTCGAGATACTCATACAGATCACCGAGACCACTGTTGAACTCTCCCTCCAGGCATCAGATTACGTGCTCTACGGATTCGGTCTCGACGAACTGATATCGCCTGAAACAGAGGAGGAGATTTCGGCCATGATCGAGTCTGAGGCCCGTGAGGCCACAGCCGAAGTGACCGACCTTCTCCGCACTGCCCGCGCAAACTGCGGCGGGGAGACCGCCGGATTCCCCTCCACACTTCTGACCGAGAATTACGCCTCCTCGATAAATGCCCTCACCGACTATTGCGCTGACGAAGCCAATGACGAGATTTTCAACGAAGCCATCAACGAGGCGCGTGAGGAACGCGCCGAGGCCCTGGAGAAGGTGGCACGCCAGAAGGAGATAATACACACAGTCATAGCCGGATGCGCCATAGCCACAAGCACAGTGGCATTCATAGCCGGTGAGATTGTCACCGGTGGTGCCGCCACGGTGGTGATGATGGTGGGAGCCTCCGCCGCATTCATCGGAGGCGCCAACGCCGTGATAAAGACCTGCACCGAGTTCGAGCATAACGCCGTGGTGGTGTCGCAATGCCTCAATGCCGGTAATGTCAACGCCAACCGTGGCTCCTCGTCAGGCTCACTCATAGGACATATGGACGACGGCTGCCTCGTGACAGACTGCCTCAACACAGCCCCCACAGGAGGATGCGGCTCTTACTTCATCGGCAAAGAGGGTAGCCACAGCGAAGTGACACGACTCATAGGTGTGGCCGACACCCCGGACGAGGAATTGCTGTCGGGTAACTATAAGGTGGTGAGCAATTCCGCACATTCCACAGGTTATCAGCACCTCTACGGCACCAATATCATGGTGTCGCCCGACATGCTCTCCGACAAGGAACTCTTTGCCCGCTCAGGCTACTCCGTAGGCACTTCGGGACATTGGGAGATTCCGGCCCAAAGCACTTTCCCCCTGCCCCACCGCTCACAGATGCAGAAATAAAAAACTGACCAATGAAAAAATATATCTGTCTCCTCTCTCCCCTCCTTCTTATGGCTGCCCTTACGGCCTGCCACGACGATGACACCCCCTTCTCAGGCGAGGAGCCCTCAATCGAGTATGACGACCAAGGACAGGTGAGTGTGTTCAATCTGACACTACGCTCCTCTAATGACCTTGACAGGCTCCCTGAGGCGGTTTTCGAACTCGCCGACCCCGGGGAGGGTACATTCTATCAGTTCAACGGCTCGCTGGCGCGTGAAGGATCGCTCGCCACCTGCCGCATGGCGCTCGGCCACACCGCCCTGCGCGATGGCTCATATCTGCTCAGCGTGCGCGACGGGTCGGCCACTCTCGGCACATGGCGCGTGCTGATCAGGCGCAACACCCTCACCGAGGAGAGCTACACCCCGATGAGCTATGACGACCTCCAGGGGGAGGGGACAGAGGAATCCCCCTATCTTATAAATGACCCTACCGATTTCCTGATACTGCAGAGCTATCTGCTCGATGACCCCGACCATGCCTACGGACTCTACTTCAGGCAGACCGATTCGTTCGACCTTCCCCACCGCAGCCAGATTATCGATGGCAAGGTATGGACGGCCGTGTCATTCTCCGGCCATTACGACGGTGCCAACCATGAACTGCGCTCCCTCTCCTACCAAGGCGGAAGCGACCCCGGCTCCGACAGCGGTATAGGTCTGTTCAAATCACTTTTCTGCGCCGACATCCGCAATCTGAAGCTCACGAACGCCCTTATCACAGGCGCCGCGTCAGAGGTGGGCATGATTGCCGGGTCGGCCTCCGGCAGTACCTCGCTGAGCAATGTGTCGGTAGCCGGAACCATCCTGGCACATGACCACGCCGGCGGACTTATCGGGAAGGTCGACGGCGACCTCACCCTGACCGACATATCACTGAGCAGTCTGGCCGTGCAGGGAGCCGAGACCGAAGGTAACTATATCGGCGGACTTGTTGGCTCATTCACCAACGGCACCCTGACCATCGACGGTGTGAGCACCCCCGACCATATCTTCTCGGTGACAGGCTCGGCCTGCGTGGCCGCCGGTGTCGGAGGCATCTCCACCACAAAACCGGTAACCGTAAGCTATGCCACTTTCGAGCATACCGTCGATCAGGAGAGCAGCGGCATAAAGGTGATTTACGGCACCGGGAATGTCGGCACAATAGCCGGGGAGCTTACGGCTAAAGATGTGGCGGTAAGCTCAGTTACGGTAAAAGCCCCTGTCACCTCCCCCGGCGACGACATAGGGGCGGCCTTCGGTCGGGCCTCCATATCCGGCACAATCTCGTTCGACAACACCCTGTTGGCCTCGACCGTCACGGGAGGGTCATCTACCGGAGGTTTCTTCGGCTATCTCAACCTCAACTCCTCATCATCTCGGCTCAATTTCAAGGGTAGCGACAACAAGAACCGCTATGTGGTGAAACAGTCGGCCGCGGCACAGGTGGCCGGGAGCAACCATGTGGGTGCCATAGCCGGATACCTTGAAGGTAACGATGCCACCCTCCGGTTTGACAGCGCGGTGGAGATTGCCGTAAACGTCAGCGGCACAGGACAGAATGTCGGGGGTGCCTTCGGCTACATGCGGAAGGCTACCCTCGAGGTGGATAAACTCAATTTCTCCTCACCCACAATGCGTGTGGAGGGTGAGTCGGAGGCAGGGGGTGTGGCCGGAATGGCCGAGAGCTGCACCTTCAACGGGCCAAACTCATTCGATTTCCTTAAGGAGATTCCCTCATACACCGGTGTGGCCTACAGCTACGGCGGTGTGGTCAAAGCCGTGAGTCAGGCGGGAGGTATAGCCGGACTCTTCACCGGCACACTGAACGGTGTGGCCTCAGATGCCTCCGTCACCGCCACCGGCTCACGCGCCGGGGGTATAGTGGCCAACGTCGGGGGCGCCATAAGCAGCTGCGCCTTCAACGGGGTGGTGAGCGCACCCGACTATGTGGCCGGAATCATGGCCTACTCCTATCAGCAGAATCTCTCCGTGGTGAATTGCATCAACTACGCCGATATCGACGGGGGCACCTATCAGGGTGGGATAGCATCCTATATAAATGTAGGCGCCCACATCGGCCCCACGGGGATAATCATACTTAAAGACTACCTCAACTACTGCATCAACAAAGGGGATCTCACCGGAGGTAAATGTGTCGGAGGGGTAGTGTCAGCCATGTACTACACCAACGACCTCCCCAATGTGGCGAGTATGGAATACCCCATCAGATGGTGTGCCAACTACGGCGACATAAAAGCCGCCGGCAACGCCGACCATCCCGTAGGGGGTGTGGTGGGCATCTTCGACAGCGCATGCCACATGAGCATAAGGGGGTGTGCCAACCATGGGAAGGTGAGCAGCACCACCGTGCAGTCAATCATGGGTGGTGTGGCAGGCACCGTGGGCACCTCACACGGCTCCATGATCACAGTTGAGGAGTGCATGAACTCAGGCGAAGTGACCTGCGACGTGTCGAGCACCAAGTTAGGGGGCGTGGTAGGTTCAATCTCGGCGGCCTCCTCGACCGACCATCTCAGCATTGTGCGCAACAACTACAACACCGGCGCTCTCCCCGACGACCAGAAGAGCGACACAGGGGGAATCCTGGCCTACGCCTCCACCTACACCGACACCCACTGCAACTTCAACCGGGGTAAAGTGTCGCACGGCAACGCCATCATCGGCACCCATGCGTCAGGCTCGATTTTCTATCACAGCCATAACTACTATCTTGACGGCACGGGGGGAAGCTGGCCTTCCTCCACCAAACTGAGCGCGTCGGAGATAAGCAATGAGTCGAAATATACCGATTTCGACTTCAAGAATGTATGGCTCATGACCTCAGAAGGGCCAGTATTGCGCAACTGTCCCTTCCAGTGAGAGAATGAGAAGAGAGGGTAAAAAAGGGGTGGAAACGGCTGTTTTCACCCCTTTTCACGCCACATTTCCAAAAAAAATCATTAAAAAAACAAAATCCCCCAAATATTTTTTATCAAAAGTTGTATATTTTCAAAAATTATCATAAATTTGCACCACTCAACTTTAACAAATAACCATGGACCGTATCGATAACTTAGACAAGAAGATTCTTAATATCATCATGAAGAACGCCCGCATCGCGTCAAAAGACGTGGCTATTGAGTGCGGCGTTTCACGAGCAGCTATCCATCAGAGGATCCAGCGACTCATCGAGATGAAAGTGATAACCGGATCAGGGTACAATGTCAACCCGAAGTCTCTCGGCTACAACACCTGCACCTACGTGGGTGTGAGCCTCGAGAAGGGTTCGATGTACCGTGAGGTAGTTCAGGAGCTCGAGAAGATTCCCGAGGTCGTTGAATGCCACTTCACCACTGGCCCGTACTCAATGCTCATCAAGGTGTACGCTCAGGACAACCAGCACCTCATGGAGCTCCTCAACGACCAGATTCAGCACATCCCCGGTGTGACTGAGACTGAGACCCTCATCTCTCTCGAACAGAGCATGAACCGTCAGATCTACATCAAGACCGACAAGTAATCAAGCCCTATCATAGGGGGAGTGCCACCTCTTTCGGGCACTCCCCCTTTTTTTTACCTTTTCTCAAGGGCGTAAGGCGCCGCCCGTCACACACACCTTCGCGATGAAAAAAACTTACATCTATTCAATCCTCGCCGCCCTTCTGCTTGCTGTGGTGGCGTTTCTGTTCTTCTTCCCTGACGACATGCAGGGTAATGTGCTGCAGCAGCACGACACCATGCAGGGCATTGCCAACGGCCAGGAGGGGAAGGCTTTCACCGAAGCCACCGGAGAGACTACCCGCTGGACAAACTCACTGTTCTCCGGAATGCCAAACTTCCAGATAGCTCCATCTTATCCGGCCAACAAGACTCTCTCCTGGATTGCCCGCGCCTACTCGCTGTGGCTCCCGGCCCCGGCAAACCTCCTATTCACCATGATGCTCGGTTTCTTCATCATGGGCCTCTGCTTCGGCTTAAAATGGTATAACGCCCTTTTCGCCGCCGTAGGCTGGGGTTTCTCATCCTATTTCATAATCATAATCGGCGCCGGACATATATGGAAGTTCGCCACGCTCGCATATATCCCCCTGACCATCGGCGGCCTTATGCTCTGCTACAGAGGGAAATACCTTGCAGGCACCGCCCTCACCGCACTCTTCGGCGCCCTTCAGCTGCACAGCAACCACCCGCAGATGACGTATTACTTCTGTATCGTCATCTTCTTCCTTCTCCTCGCATGGCTCTACAACGCCATCCGCAAACATAACATGAAACGCTGGCTCATGGCCACGGCTTGCTCGCTCATTGCCGGAGCTTTCGCCGTGGGCGCCAATTCAGCCAGCCTCTACAACTCTTACGAATATTCAAAGGAGACAATCCGCGGCAAAGCCACGGAACTCACAACCGACGGCGCAGCCGCCAAGGGTCTCGACTACGACTATATCACCCAATGGAGCTACGGCCTTGACGAGACTTTCTCTCTGCTGATTCCAAACGTCAAGGGTGGAGCCACCATCAAACCCGTGGCCGGACAGAACCAGCTACTCTCTGTAGACAAGACCGACAAGGGTGAGAGCCTCTACCTCCAGCCTGAGGTGCGCCAGTTCATAAGCCAGTTCCCGCAATATTTCGGTGACCAGCCGATGACCAACGGCCCCGTATACGTGGGGGCATTCATACTCCTTCTCGCCATACTCGCCCTCTTTGTTGTGGAGGGGCCGATGAAATGGGCACTCTTTGCCGTCTCCATCCTCGCCATACTCCTTTCATGGGGCCACAATCTCTCCCCTTTCACCAACTTCTTTATCGACAACTTCCCCGGCTACAATAAATTCCGTGCCGTGGCCAGCATACTTGTGATTGTGGAATTCACCATACCCCTTCTGGCAGCCATGTGCGTGCGCAAGATGGTGGAGACTCCCGAATTCCTCAACCGTTACAAGTGGACCCTCTACACCGTATTCGGCGCGGGGGCTGCAATCTGCTTCCTCGGCTGGGCCGCACCCTCCATCTTCGGGCAGCCCTTCTCAGCCCAGGAGATCGAGCAGCTCTCGGCCATGGGAATCTTCAACGACCCCCAGTATGCCACCGTGTGGGATGCCATACGTCAGACCCGCTACAGCCTTGTATCGTCCGACTCGCTCCGCTCGCTCATATTCATAGTGCTTGGTTTCGGAGTCATCATGCTCTGGCTCAAAGGGGCGTTCCGCCGTCCGGCTCTCTTTGTGTGCTGCCTGACAGCCGTAGCGCTCATCGACCTCTTCCCGCTCAACAAGCGTTACGTTGATTCAGACAGCTTCACCACCCCCGCCCCGACAATGGCCCAGACCTTCAACAAGACCGCAGCCGACGAAGCCATACTCCGCGACACGGCCATGAACTACCGCGTGATGGATGTGAAAGGGTTCGGCGATGCCCGTTCATCCTACTTCCACAAGACCATCGGCGGCTATCACGCGGCCAAGCTCACACGCTATAACGACCTCATCACACGCCAGATATCGCAGGGGAATCCCGCTGTGCTCAATATGCTCAACGCCAAGTATTATCTTGACGGCGACAATTACCAGCTCAATCCGGATGCCCTGGGTAACGCATGGTTTGTAGACTCGATCGGCTATGTGGCAGGGCCTAATCAGGAGATGGACGCCCTCGACAATATCAACCCGGCATATTACGCCGTGGCCGACCGCTCGTTCGAGCCGGTTCTCGGCAAAGCCAATCCAGTGCTCCCCGGCGACACCATCTACGAGACCACCTACGCCCCGAACCGTCTCACCTATCACAGCCGTTCGGCCAAGGGTAACTTAGCCGTATTCAGCGAGGTATACTTCCCCTGGGGCTGGACAGCCACCATCGACGGGAAAGCCGCTCCTGTGGGCCGTGTCAACTATGTGCTCCGTGCCCTGCAGGTTCCCGCCGGCACCCATGAGATTGTGTTCACCTTCGACCCTCAGAGCCTGCACACCACCAACACCATAGCCATGGTTTCGGTGATAGCCATCTATCTGCTCTGCGCCGTGGCAGGAGGTCTGTGGATTCTACATCTATGCACACGCCGCCGTGAGGATTCAGGCAAGATGAAGTGATGGGCGGTTTCCGATTCCCGTTTTTCCAGTCATATGTACGCTGGCGCCACTCACGTGGCTTCGGCGTACATTCCCCTTTTGCCTACGAGCTTGTGCGCCTCGCCATCCGTCCCGGCTATGCCTACGGCTATTACGCCTATGACGCCATCGACTATCTATGCCGCAGCGGAGAGGTTGAAAGCTACCCCCGGCTGCGCAAGGATGCGCGTCTCCTGGCCGGAGTGCTCCCCTTTCTGAAATGCCGCCGCCTGATCACCTGCGCCCCACCCTCCCCGGAGATGTGGCGGCTCGTGGCGGGAGAGGCCGGAGCCACCTGCCGCCCGTATGACGATAAGATAAGCTTCCGGCCTTACGACTTCCTTTTAGCCACCTCCGCCACCCCGCGCGACGTACTCAGCCGGACCATAGCCGCCGGAGTGCCGCTGCTCGTAATAGGGAGCGAGGCCGGGCTCGACGCCTATCTGGCGAGCCGATGCACCGACGGTGTACTCTTTGCCGGGAAAAGACTCCTCCTTGCCGTGCCGCGCAAGGATATGGCGTTCGTGCGCTATTCAATGAAGATGTGATATGGAGGAGACACTGCGTCCGCTGAAAGATAACGAGAGCCTGCGCAACGATTTCGAGGCCTATCTGATGCTCGAACGGAGCATGTCGGAGAATACCGTGGCCGCCTATCTCGTGGATGTGGGGCATCTCCTCGACTATCTGGAGGGGGGAGGTGTAAGTGTGGCCGACGTCTGCGAAGCCGACCTTCATTCCCTGCTCGCGTCGCTGCACGACATGGGGATCTCACCACGTTCACAGGCAAGGATGGTAGCCGGCATGAGAGCCTTCTTCCGCTTTCTGCGTCTGGAGCATTACATCCTCACCGACCCCACCGAACTTATCGGGTCGCCACGCGTGGCCCGGCAGCTCCCCGACGTGCTGACCGTTGAGGAGATTGACGCCATGATAGCCGCCATCCCCTCCGGGAAAGAGGAATCGCTCCGCAACCATGCCATAATCGAGACCCTCTACGGGTCAGGGCTCCGTGTGTCGGAGCTTACCGACCTCCGTATATCGCGCATGAACCTCGACGAGGAGCTGCTGATTGTAGAGGGTAAAGGGAGCAAGCAACGGATGGTGCCCATGTCACCCTCCTCGGTAAGCCTGATACGCGAATACCTTCCGCAGCGTGCCCGGCTCAACATCAAACGCACCGGCGAGGATGTTCTCTTTCTCAACCGTCGCGGCGCCCCCCTTTCGCGGGTCATGGTATTCTACATCATACGCGACATTGCCGCACTTGCCGGAATCAGCAAGACGGTCAGTCCCCACACCCTCCGGCACTCATTCGCCACCCACCTTCTTGAGGGTGGAGCCAACCTGCGTGCCATCCAGGAGATGTTAGGGCACGAGTCGATAGCCACCACCGAATTATACCTGCATCTCGACCGCAGCCGTCTGCGACGCGAGCTTCTCGAACATCATCCCCATTACAATTGATAAAAATCGGTCAATTTCGTGTAATTTTATGTCAACCTCATGTTGAGGTTTGGAGGCTTGCGATTTTTTGCTTACTTTTGTGGAACAAAGTCAAACCTGACATTTACCATAAAACCCAAAAAACCCTATAAAATCAACAATCATGACAACGGAAGAAATGCAGAAAAGAATCGAGAAAGAATTCGCCGACCGTTTCGGCGGTGAGGCCAACGTATATGCCTCAGCCGGCCGTATCAACCTCATCGGCGAGCACACCGACTACAACGGTGGCTTCGTCTTTCCCGGTGCCATCGACAAGGTGATTATGGCTGCCATCCGTCCCAACGGCATGGAGAAGGTAAGAGTGTTCTCGATCGATATAGATGAATATGTGGAGTTCGGTCTCGGTGAGGCTGACGCCCCCAAGGAATCATGGGCCCGCTACATATTCGGCATCTGCCGTGAAATCCAGAAGCGCGGCGGCGACGTGAAGGGCTTCGACACAGTCTTTGCAGGTAACGTGCCCCTCGGCGCCGGTCTCAGCTCATCGGCCGCCCTTGAGTCTTGCTACGCATTCGCTCTCAACGACCTCTTCAACGGTAATAAGATCGACAAGTTCGAGCTCGCCAAGATTGGCCAGTCGACCGAGCACAACTACTGCGGCGTGAACTGCGGCATCATGGACCAGTTCGCCTCAGTATTCGGCCGCAAGGGTCATCTGATGCGCCTCGACTGCCGCTCACTCGAGCATGAGTATTTCCCCTTCAACCCTGAGGATTACAGCCTCGTACTCGTTGACTCACGCGTGAAGCATGAGCTCAAGGACTCCCCCTATAACAAACGTCGCGAATCTTGCGAGCGCGTTGCAAAGAAACTCGGCATCGAGACACTCCGCGACGCAGATATGGACGACCTCAACCGCATCAAGAGCGACATCACTGCCGAGGATTACCTCCGTGCCAAGTATGTGATCGGTGAGAAGGAGCGTGTGCTCGCCGTGTGCGACGCCCTCAACGCCGGCGACTACGAGACCGTAGGCAAGAAGATGTATGAGACTCACGAGGGTCTTTCAAAAGATTACGAGGTAAGCTGCGTTGAGCTCGACTTCCTCAACGACGTTGCGAAGGAGTTAGGCGTAACCGGCTCACGCATCATGGGCGGTGGCTTCGGTGGCTGCACCATCAACCTTCTGCGCAATGACCTCCACGACAAATTCGTGAAGGAGGTGACAGCCCGCTTCAATGAGAAATATGGCCACGAGCCGATGATCTATGACGTTGTCATCTCTGACGGCGCCCGTCTGGTAAAGGAGGCTCCCAAGGCTTAAGCAATCATGACTATCTCGAAAAGAACCGCCCCCTCCGATTTAGGGGAGATTACCCTTTTCACAATCACAAACGATAAAGGCGCGAGTGTGGAGCTATCCACACTCGGTGCCGGTATCGTGGCTGTGAATGTACCTGACAAGGAGGGTAAGATAGAGAATGTGGCGTTGGCTTATGCCAACCCCGCCGATTACATAGCCGACGGCCCCTGCCTCGGCAAGGTGCCCGGACGTTATGCCAACCGCATCGCCAAGGGAGACCTTGTTGTGGATGGTGTGAAGCATCAGCTTGCCATCAACAATGGGCCGAACGCGCTTCACGGCGGTCCCACCGGTTTCATGAACCGTATCTGGGAGGCCGAGGAGATTGAAAACGGTGTACGTTTCACCTATCGCTCGGCTGACGGCGAGGAGAATTATCCCGGCAACCTTACGGCTGTGGCTGAATACAGCTGGAACGACGACAATGAGCTGGCGCTCCTGTTCAAGGCCACTACCGACAAGGCAACCGTAATCAACCTCACCAACCATGCCTATTTCAACCTTGACGGCGCTGACTCCGGCACGGTGCTTAACCATTCCATGGTGATGAAGGCATCCAAATGGCTCCCCACCGACGACACCCTCATCCCGACGGGAGAGATTGCAGATGTGAAGGGGACTCCGATGGATTTCCTTGAGGAGAAGACCATTGGCCGTGACATCAAGGCCGACTTCCCGGCATTGAAGTATGGCAAAGGCTACGACAACTGCTGGGTTAACGACGGTTGGGAACCGGGGCGTCTGCTTGAGGATATCGTGGTGTTGAAAGCGCCTGTATCCGGCCGTGTTCTCAAGGTAAGTTCATCGCAGCCGGCTGTGCAGGTCTACACCGGCAACTGGCTTGCCGGCTCCCCCCTCAACAAGTCAGGCCGCAGCTACGAGGATTATGAAGGTGTGGCGATAGAGATGCAGGGGATGCCCGACGCGCCTCACCATGCCAACTTCCCCACCCAGGAGCTCCGTCCCGGTGAGGAATACATCCGCGAGATCCGTTTCGGTTTCTCAGCTGAATAAAGACAGATACACACATAACCGTTCCTCCGCCGGCCAGTCCGGCGGAGGATTTATTTTTAGCAAAATAATTGCAAAATGTCCGAAGATTGGCTAACTTTGCTTTATGAAACGATTTCTGTTAATCGTCATGATGGGTGCGTTGCTGATGCTATCCTGCTCGCGCAAGCCACATCCTGCTGACGGACTCGAAGAGATTGAAGCGTTGCTTCAGACAGCTCCCGATTCTGGCTACAATGCTTTGTGCGCTTTTGACACCTCGTGTCTCCTCACTCCCCTCGACACCGCCCTGTACCGCCTGTTAAAAGCTGAGGCTCTCTACAAAACATGGCGTGACGACACTGCCCTAAACGACATCGAAGCTGCCGCTGACTATTTCATTGCAAATGACGATAGAATAAACGCCCTGCGAGGTTGTTACTATCTGGGCTTGGTGCACAAACAGGCTGGTGACACAAAGAGAGCTCTGAGAGCTTTTATGAGAGGTATGGAATTTGCAGATACGACAAAAGATTTTCTCTATCTTGGCAAACTAAACAATGAACTGAGCGTATCTTTTAACCTTATGCATGATGGTCCCACCCAAGTAGCATATGCCGCTGAAGCTATGCGCTGGTACCGAAAAACTGACTCCATCCCTTTTATCAGGGATGCAAGGAACTGGTGGCTCACCACATTATGCAACAATCAGGAAACAGACAGCGTAATACGATTGATAACTACCGGATTAAAAAGAGATATCGCAACTAAAGATACAGCTCAACTTATAGAGGTAAACGGCCCAAACTCCGCGAGGAGAATTTAGCCGCTTAATATACCTTTGCT